>DAOVYZ010000373.1 GCA_030635365.1 Bacteroidales bacterium | reverse complement strand
TAGAAATCTGGACTTTGTTACTTCAGCAATACTAGAATACTAAGAATTTTCCTATAGAATATTATTACTGTATTTATTAGAATATAGCCATTCGTTGTAATTAGCAAAAGCTACCGAACGATAGTGAGGTTTAGTTCAACATACCATCTACTTCATTGCTGCGGCTCGCAGTATATCTATACAGCTTTACCTTGCGGCTTTGTATATGGCATGTTATGGACTTTTTCAGCAAACCCTATCTAAAAACTTTTACTGTTAATGCAGGTTGTTTTTTTCAGGCATTATAATCCAAAGAATTATATAAACAATAATTCCCGGAAAGGCTGCACTAAATATACTTAAAACAAGATATATTATTCTAACCAATGCAATATCCCATCCAAAATATTCAGCTAAGCCTGCACAAACACCTGCTATAACCTGGTCATGTGATCTTGTGAGTTTTTGATTATTCATGTTTGTTTAAGTAAACCATATTTATTGAAAATAGTCCAAGATTATATTCTTTTTTATAAAGAAATAGAAAGCTTAAAATCTTATATTTACACTTCAAATTTAATAATGAAATTACTATGAAAAAAATTGTATCCTTAAAAAATGTATTAATTATTATGAGTTTAATAGGCATATGTTCATGTGCAGATAAAAATGCAAACCCTCCGATTGCAAAGAAAATTGCAAAAGAACTATCAATTCATGGTGATACCAGGATTGACGATTATTTTTGGTTAAATGAAAGAGAAAACCCTGAAGTTATAAAATATCTTGAAGATGAGAATGAGTATACCAAGACAATTCTGAAACCAACAGAAGGCTTCCGGGAAGATTTATTTAATGAGATGAAATCAAGGATTAAGGAAACAGATGAATCACTTCCTTATGAAAAGAATGGATATTTTTATTATACAAGATACGAGGAAGGTAAGGAATACCCTATTTATTGCAGAAAAGAAGGAACACTTGAAGCCGAAGAGGAAATATTGTTAAATGTTAATGATATGGCTGAAGGCTATGAATATTATCGTGCGAGTGGATTATCAGTTAGCCCTGATAATAAGTTATTAGCGTATGGGGTAGATACAGTAAGTAGAAGAAAATATACAATTTATGTTAAAAACCTGGAAACAGGGGAGAAATATAAGGATGAAATACCTGTTACAACAGGATATGCAGTGTGGGCAAATGATAATAAAACCTTATTTTATACTAAGAAAGATGATATTACATTGCGTTCAAACAAAATATTCAGGCATAGTTTAGGAGATGATTATACGGTTGATAAAGAAATTTATAGTGAAGATGATGAAACGTTTGGTGTACGTGTAAGGAAAACAAAATCTGATAAATACCTTATAATAAGTTCTAATAGTACAATGTCTGATGAATACCGGTTTCTTGATGCAAATAATCCGACAGGTGGGTTTAAAATTATACAAGCAAGAGAGAGAGGACTGGAATATTCAGTATCGCATTTTGGTGATTATTTTTACATTAAGACAAACCTTGAAGCAGAAAACTTTAAGTTAGTGAAAACACCTGTTACTAAAACAACAAAAGAAAATTGGGAAGAGGTTATTCCACATAGAATTAATGTTTTCCTTGAGGGTACAGAGATCTTCAAAAATTATCTTGTTGTTGAAGAAAGAGAAGAAGGTTTAACTAAACTAAGAATCATAAATTGGAAATCGAAAGGCGAGCATTATGTGGAATTCGATGAAGAGGTTTATTCAGCTTACATTTCAACTAATCCTAATTTCGAAAGTACATTATTAAGGTTTGGGTATACTTCGATGACTACTCCAAGTTCGACATATGATTATAATATGGAGACAAAAGAAAAGGAACTGAAAAAACAACAGGAAGTTCTTGGAGATTTTGACCCTTCAAATTATGAAACAAAAAGACTTTGGGCAACGGCTGATGATGGTAAAAAAATATCAATGTCAATTGTATACAGGAAGGGAATAAAACTAGATGGTAATAATCCAACATTACTATATGCTTATGGGTCTTATGGAGCTACAATGGACCCTTATTTCAGCTCAGTACGTTTAAGCTTGCTCGATCGTGGATTTGTATATGCAGTTGCCCACGTGCGGGGTGGTCAATATTTAGGGCGTAAGTGGTACGAAGATGGCAAGTTGTTAAATAAAATAAATACATTCACAGATTTTAACGATTGTGCAGAACATCTAATAAAGCAAGCTTATACATCAAATGAAAAATTATTTGCAATGGGTGGTAGTGCCGGAGGGCTTTTAATGGGAGCTATTATCAATCTGCAACCCGAATTATATAAAGGTGTTGTAGCAGCTGTTCCTTTTGTTGATGTTGTAACAACTATGCTTGATGAAAGTATTCCGTTAACGACTGGTGAATTTGACGAATGGGGAAATCCTAAGGTAAAAGAATATTACGATTATATGCTTTCTTATTCACCATACGACCAGGTAAAAATACAAAATTATCCTGCTATGCTTGTTACAACAGGGCTGCATGATTCACAAGTGCAGTATTGGGAGCCGGCAAAATGGGTGGCTAAATTACGTGTTATGAAAACAGACAATAATGTATTGTTGCTTCATACCAATATGGGTGCAGGTCACGGTGGTGCTTCAGGGCGTTTTGAATCATTAAAAGAATATGCATTGGAATATGCGTTTATATTCCAACAATTGGGAATAACAGAATAAAATAATGAAATTTCAAATAACAAGTATCATATTCCAAATAATAAAGAATATTCAAATTATAATATTCAAACCGAAAACAATTAATTTTTTCTGTGTTTAGAATTTATTAATTGATTTTTGGGATTTATTTGTTATTTGCTCTTTTGTTATTTGTATTTTAATATAAGAATTATTTGATTATTTTTAAACTATAAAAGTAGCCTGTCAGTAATTTAAATCTGGCAGGTTTTTTAATCTATAAAATAGGGAATAAATGCCTATACATATTATCAAAGACCCTAAAAAGAAAATAAGCCAATTAAACGATTCCGGTATATATTGAATGGATAGGTCAAAAAGTTTATTGCTAAACAAGCTGCCTTTTAATTCTTTCCAGGGAACATTTTTAAATAAAAACTTACTATAGTCCCAAATAAAAGAAAGAAATACAACTATTGAACCTATTATTAGGATTAGCCATTCTTTTTTATTGAGCTTAACCTTAAAGTCAGTTTTTTGATTAAAATGGTTTATAATTAAAGCCAGTAAAATCATTAAAAAAGAGATAAGTACCGGTGC
This sequence comes from Bacteroidales bacterium, assembly GCA_030635365.1. Lineage (GTDB taxonomy): Bacteria > Bacteroidota > Bacteroidia > Bacteroidales > UBA12077 > UBA12077. The sequence continues at coordinate 988 of DAOVYZ010000373.1, read as the reverse complement.
AATAACAGGGCTTGTCCATATTACAGGTAAAAGAAATAATATATCCCAGGTTAAAAGGCTTTCGGGCCATCCTAAAATCAGATATAAAAGTACATAGTAAATAATATCCCAAACAGCAAAAGAATAAATAAACCAGGCAAATTTTTGAGAATTATTTTTTCCCGCAATGATTCCCACCGAAAGCAGCATAATTAAAGAAGCAAATTCACGAATGAGTTCGGTGATAGCTACATGGTTATCGATAGGGATTAAAGGAAACGAAAAGCCTGAGGGGTAATATAATGCTCTTAGATATATAACAACGGAACCTTCAAATATTCCCATGGAGATTGCAAATAGGGTTACCCAAATTAATGTGTTATGTTTTGAAAGGGTCATTATAGTTAGTATTTATAAAAATTCCAATTCTCAAAAAACAAGTTACAAATAAATACCAATATTCAAGTTCCAAATAATCAAACTGGTTTCTTACAGAGACTATATAAGTTAAAATGTTAAATTTGTTGCATATTACTTAACGAATAAAAAAGAGAAATTAAGGTGATTTACCCCGATAATTTTGAAAAGAAAATAGGATTCGATAAAATCCGTGATATGCTAAAGGGAGGTTGCTTAAGTGATTTAGGAAGGTTGCGGGTAGATAAAATCCGATTCTCTGACAAATTCGATTTTATTGAGACTCTTATAAGCCAGGTAAGCGAATTTAAGGATATTATGTTAATGGAAGACAATTTTCCATTAAATCACTTTATTGATTTAACACCGGCATTAAAAAAGATAAAAGTTGAGGGGGCTTATTTATTAGCTGAAGAATTATTTGACTTAAAGCGTTCGCTCGAAACTATAAAAGCAATATTACAGTTTTTTAAACTTAAGAAGGAAGACGAAAAGTATCCTTATTTGCAAAAACTGTCAGATAATGTAAAACTGTATCCGTTTATTTTTGAACGAATAGATTCAATTATAACAAAACAAGGTAAAATAAAGG
>DAOVYZ010000063.1 GCA_030635365.1 Bacteroidales bacterium | reverse complement strand
ATTAAAAAGTACACCCAGAATTAATTGCTGGCCCGTAAATGGTAATCTTTAAAAAACACCAACGATTTTTCATATTAATAATACTCATCGTACTTTGGGGGGGGTGTGCAACTTATTATGCTCAAAATATAGACTTTCAGAATAGTGTTGCGCAAGGAGATTTTGAAAAAGCCAACAGCTTATTAGACAAAAACAAAAAAGAAGCAACCAGCAAAAACAAATTATTGTATTACCTGAATAGAGGCTATGTATCATGGATTCTGCAAAATTATGAGCAAAGCAATTACTACTTTAGTATTGCTGAAAATACAATAGAAGATTATATTCAGAATTACTACCTTGAAGCTTTAACCCTTGTTTCCAATCCCAATGTAAAACCATATAAGCCTGAAGATTTTGAAACGGTAATGGTTAATTATTTTATGGCTTTAAACTATATAAAATTGAGTAAATTCGATGATGCTATCGTAGAATGTAAAAGAATAAATATTAAGCTAAATCAATTAAACGATAAGTACAAAGACCATAAAAACAGGTACCAACGCGATGCATTTGCACATACTTTAATAGGAATTATTTATGAGGCAAATAAAGATTATAACAATGCATTTATAGCTTATCGGAATGCTCTTGAAATTTATGAAACTGATTATAAAGAATATTTTAACATAACCATTCCTGAGCAGCTGAAACAGGATATATTACGGTCGGCATATTTAACGGGGTTTTATGATGAAGTAGGTTTTTATGAAGAAAAGTTTGGTACTAAATATAATTATGCACCTAAAGAGAATGGTGAATTGGTTTTTTTCTGGTTAAATGGTTTGGGGCTTTACAAATCAGAATCGAGCATAAATTTTACTAAGATTCCTAATCAAGAAGCAGGATTTGTTACCATGGTTAATGACGAATATAATTTTTCATTTCCTTTATACATTGGTGATAAGACAACAAAAGAAAAGGAAGCATTTCATGAGCTTCGTTTTTTCAGAGTTGCCTTCCCTAAATATGTTGAAAGGATTCCTTATTACACAAATGCTAAAATAGAAACTAATACCGGTTTATATAATTTAGAACAATTACAGAATATTAACGATATAGCCTTTAAAACTCTAAAAGATAGAATGCTGCGCGAAATGGCTTCAGCCATAATGCGCCTTGCAACAAAAAAAGCACTCGAAGCCCTTGCCGATGAACAAGACGAAGACTTAGGAACTTTGTTAAATATTGTAAATACCATTACAGAAAAAGCTGATACCAGGAATTGGCAAACCCTGCCCTATTCTATATCATATGCCCGAGTGCCATTAAATGAAGGAATTAATGAAATTTCTTTTAAAACCTATACACGTGGCCCGGGTGTAAATGAGCAAGTTTTCAAGTTTGAAGGAACAAAAGGAAAGACGCAATTTCATACATATCATACTATTGCTAGTAATTAACTTATAATTTTAAAGAATCTAATTACTTCTTAACTTTTGAGTTATAATATTCTAAAAAACTAGCTATTCCTTGTTCCTTAAACAATTTTTGATTCTCAATAAAATCTTGTCCATATTTTATCCAACGTTTGGAAAAGTTCTTAAACTTCTTACAAGGAAAATCATCACACTGATAACAATGGCTGATTCCTCTTTCTTCGCAACATAAATGAAAGGTTTTACAACTTTCGCATCGCTTAATATTTATTTCTGCACCCGGGCAAGATTTCTTTTCTCTAGTGTGAAGATTGTTAAGTTAGCGAACTGAAATTTCGGATAATATTTTTCTTTTTACAAGGCAAAATTTGCAAGCATAGCCGTAGTTACGGTTAATAATTTTAACGAAGTAAAAAGGAAAATAGGGCTGAAACTAGTTTGGTAAATTAGCAATCTTTACACTAGTATATGTAGGACAACCACCACAGAATACTCCACAAGCAGGGACTCTTCCTTTGTAGTATTTTAACTCAGCCATTACTATACTTTTCTATTGAAGCTCTCACAAAATCCTCCGGCATATTTGTAATTCTAGATATATGATCAAAGTTTAATCCTTCTTTACGTAATCTAAATGATACATACTCCATTGATTCCCCAACCTCAATTATATTATTATCAAGGTCATAAAATCTTACAACTTTTTGCCTCCATGGTTGCTCCCTTAATCCATGAATAAACACCACATTATTATTCTTCAGTTTGTCAACTATCGCTTCTATATCATCATTCTCGAAATACAATTCAAAATTATTTCCTCCAATTCTTATCTCCTTATTATCGATAAGTTCTTTAAAATGGGATTCCAGATGAATTGCAAAATCACCGTAAAATGTAACATTTTCACCAAAGTCGTATTTAACTTTCTGACCTAATAAATTCTCATAAAACTTTCGAGAACGTTCAATTTCACTAACGGTAATTAACGGGCATATAAACTTCATAGTTCATCCAATAATTGAAAACGACAAGAAACTAAAAAATTTCTTAATCAAATAAGATCTACTATTTTATACTTCGGCCTGTGCCCTCCCATGGCAATTCTTATATTTTTTACCACTTCCACATGGACAAGGTTCATTTCTTCCTACCTTTTTCTCAACACGAACCGGCTGCGCTTTTTGTTGTTTTTCACCTTCTTTTCCCGGTATTTGATCCGGGCGGCTGGTTTCCATATTACTATAATCTGTCCTTCTGCGTTGTTGTGCTTCACGAACTTTATCAGGATTCTGTACTGGAATATGCCCCTTAACAAGAGTTGCTACAACATCTCTATTTACTTTATCAATCATTGTTTTAAATAACTCAAACGATTCAAACTTATAAATTAATAAAGGATCTTTTTGCTCATATGTAGCAGCCTGCACAGATTGTTTTAAATCATCCAATTCGCGTAAATGCTCTTTCCACGATTCATCAATATGAGCTAATATAGCTGATTTCTGATATGATTTTACTAAATCTCTACCTTCTGTTTTATACGACTTTTCAAGGTTAGTAATAACCTGTAATGTTTTTGCACCATCAGTAATTGGTACTACAATATTTTCATAGGTCTGCCCGCTTTCTACGTAAAAATCTTTAATAACAGGGTAAGACTGCTTAGCTATAACTTCTTCTTTTCTTTTGTATGTATCTAATACTAATTTGAACAGCTTATCAGATAATTCATTTGCATCTTCTTTTAAAAATACCTCTTCAGTAAATGGCGATTCTACCGAAAATGTACGCAATAATTCAAATTTGAATCCTTCAAAATCAGCATTATACTGGAATTCATTGAGAATACTATCACATACATCAGACATCATATTGGCAATATCAACTTCTAAACGTTCACCATAAAGTGCATTCCGACGTTTCTTGTATATAACCTCACGTTGCGAATTCATTACATCATCATATTCAAGTAATCGCTTACGTATACCAAAGTTATTTTCTTCAACTTTCTTTTGTGCTCTTTCAATGGATTTTGAGATCATTGAATGCTGAATTACCTCTCCTTCTTTAAGTCCAAGACGGTCCATAATTCCGGCTATTCTATCAGAGCCAAATAAACGCATTAAGTCATCCTCAAGCGAAACAAAGAATTGTGAAGCTCCCGGGTCTCCCTGACGACCTGACCGTCCACGTAACTGACGGTCAACACGACGCGATTCATGGCGTTCTGTACCAACAATAGCTAAACCTCCTGCATCCTTAACTTCTTGAGACAATTTAATATCGGTACCACGGCCAGCCATGTTAGTTGCAATAGTAACAGTTTTTGATTTACCTGCTTCAGCAACAATATCTGCCTCTCGCTGGTGCAATTTAGCATTCAGTACATTATGCTTAATACCTTTAATTTTAAGCATCCTGCTTAGTAATTCAGATATTTCAACCGAAGTTGTACCAACTAGCACAGGACGGCCATTGTTCACTAATTCTGCAATTTCATCAGCTGATGCATTGTATTTTTCACGTTTTGTTTTGTATACCAGGTCCTCTTCATCTTTACGTACTATAGGCCTGTTGGTAGGAATTACTACAACATCAAGTTTGTAGATATCCCACAATTCTCCAGCTTCTGTTTCTGCCGTACCTGTCATACCAGACAATTTGTGATACATCCTGAAGTAATTCTGTAAAGTAACTGTTGCAAAAGTTTGGGTTGCTGCCTCAACTTTTACTCGTTCTTTAGCCTCTATAGCCTGGTGTAAACCATCTGAATAGCGGCGTCCTTCCATTATACGCCCTGTTTGCTCATCAACAATTTTAACTTTATTATCAATAACAACATATTCAACATCTTTCTCAAATAACGAATATGCCTTAAGTAACTGGTTAATTGTGTGAACACGCTCAGATTTAATAGCATAATCCTGCAAAAGTTTATCTTTCTTAGATAACATTTCTGATTCTTTCAAATTGGTTTTCTCTAATTCAGCCACTTCAGAACCTATATCGGGTAAAATAAAAAAACTTGAATCATCAGATTTTGATGTGATAAGGTCAATACCTTTATCTGACATTTCAATGGAGTTTTGTTTTTCATCGATAATAAAGAATAGCTCATCGGTAACCTTATGCATATTCTTACTATTGTCCTGCATATAAAAATTCTCTGTTTTCAGCATAAGTGATTTGTTGCCTTCTTCAGATAATAGTTTAATTAATGCTTTATTTTTGGGAAATCCTTTGTATGACTGTAGAAGCAAGAATCCTGCCTTTTCAGTATTTTCATCATTTAACTCTTTACGTGCCTCCGCTAAAATCTGGTTCATAAACTTTCTTTGAGCTTCAACCAATAGCTCAACTTTAGGTTTTAATTCATCAAACAATTGCATATCGCCTTTTGGAATCGGGCCCGAAATAATAAGAGGAGTTCTGGCATCATCAATCAAAACTGAGTCAACCTCATCAACTATTGCATAATTATGCTTTCGTTGAACCAAGTCATCAGGGCTAATTGCCATATTATCTCTTAAGTAGTCGAAACCAAATTCATTGTTTGTTCCATAAGTGACATCAGCAAGGTATGCCTTTCTTCTTGAATCTGAGTTTGGTTCGTGCTTATCAATACAGTCTACCGACAATCCATGAAACTGAAATATAGGCCCCATCCATTCCGAGTCACGCTTTGCCAAATAATCGTTAACTGTTACAACGTGCACTCCCCTGCCTGTTAATGCATTAAGGAACACCGGTAATGTAGCAACCAATGTTTTACCTTCACCGGTTGCCATCTCTGCAACCCTTCCCTGGTGCAAGACAACACCTCCAATAAGCTGCACATCATAATGAACCATTTCCCATTTTGTTTCATTACCACCTGCCAACCATGAATTATGATATTTCGCTTTTTTTCCTGCTATTTCAACATTTTCGTATACGGCTGCTAAATCCCTGTCAAAATCAGTTGCTGTAACCTCTATAAAATCATTCTCCTTAAAACGGCGAGCTGTTTCTTTTACAATTGAAAAAACTACAGGTAAAACTTCATTTAACTTATCTTCAAGCTTTTCGTCAATTGATTTTTCAATCTTATCTATTTCGTCATATATATTTTCTTTTTCAAGAACATCAACTTCGTCACTTTCTACTTTTTCTTTTAAAGCTTTTATTTGTGTAGTTTCTTCTTTTATATAGTCTCCTATTTCAGATCTAACTTCTATCGTCTTTGCTCGTAAATCATCATTCGATAATTTTATGATATTCTCATATTCAAGATTATTTTTTTCAACATATGGAGTTAATTCCTTTAAATCTCTTTCCGCTTTATTTCCAAAAAATTTGATAAGCACATTTGTCAATAAACTCATTGTATATATCGTTTAAATTTTTATTGCCATTAATCTACAAATGTAATATTTTAGAACCAAAAGTTAGTAGGATTTTTTGGATTCTTATTTTCTTTTTCAACATTATAACTCATTGACACATCACTTATGTAATAAGCAATTTATGAAGTATTAGTCATTTTTTATATGCCAAACTGCTATAGACTATTTCAATCCAGTCATTGCATGAAAAATAACCGTTTGCCCATTTTTCATAATCTTTTAAAACTTCCTTTTTCTTTATTTCTTCCATGTTTAGGCCATTTTGAATAGACTCTTCAATAATAGTCAAAGTTTCTATTAACATATTTTTGTATTCTTTTAGCTCTTCTAAGTTAAAATCCGGGCCATGCCCTGATATAAAAATTGTATTTGAAGAACTCATTTCTATTATTTTTTGCAGGTTATTGGCAAATCCTTCCACGCTCCCTCCTTTCTCAAAATCGATTGCAGGAAAACCGAAAGAAAATAAATGATCACTAAGGTGAACAATATTTGATTTTTTAAAATAAACAGCTATATCTCCTTTTGTATGCCCTTTTTCAAGATGTATTAATTCTACATCCTCATTGCTAAAATTAATCGTTATCTTATCTTTAAATGTTATATCAGGTAATGCTTTTTCAGGAAAGGCTTTGTACTCTTCCTGCCAAAATTCTGAGGTGTAATCAAAACTAAGTATTTTCTTTGTTTCTTCCTGAGAAATAATTACTGCATTTTTATTGAAATAAAAATTCCCTCCCGAATGATCATGATGCCAATGCGTGTTAATAACGTATTTTACAAGTTTATCAGTAATTGTTAGCAATACAGAATCTAACTGCTCGCCTGTATGCTTAAAACCACAATCAGAAAGTAGTATTCCATCCTTTCCTACAAATGCTAATAGATTAACGGTACCTATTTCAATTTTATAGATATTATCCTTTACTTTGTGCTTTGAAAGTGCATATTTTTTTTGTGCATACACAAATACTGATATCAATAATATTGCAGATATTAAGATTATTTTTCTCATTTTGTAAGATTGTTATTATAACTTTTTAATCATTTCGAATTGTTTTCCCTGCAAGGATATGCCATTTGACTCTAAAAACTTTGTTATTGATTGACAGTTTATCTCTGTATTTATCGCTTTTACAGAATTATGGCTGTTTAATTTTAATGCATCTTTAAGCAAATTGGTTGCTATTCCTTTACGCCTGTGTTCTTTTTCTACTGCTAATTGGGTTATATCTCCTGAGTTTGGTTCAAAAATACAATATCCTACCAGTACTTTATTCATAAAAGCTCCCATAATAATAAAATCACCCGGGTTTCTTTCTATAGCCTCGAAGCTGTTTTGCCATGATGGTGTAAAGTCCCAAAAAGTACTCATCGATTCTTTTCCTGATAAACCGGTTTGCTTAAAATAAATACCTGCCACATCTTTTGAAATTAAACTAATGCCTTCATTGTTTTGGGTAAAGTAATTAAACTCCCTGCTTACTTCAAATCCCAGCTTCTTATACACTGAAAATGCCTTTGTATTGTGTTGTAATACCTCTAACAAGTATTGTTTTATTCCTGCCTTCTTCAAATAAGGTATTGAATAAATAAATACGCTTGAAGCTAATCCTTTCCCCCTATATTCTTTCAAGGTACCGGTACCTGTATCGTAAGCCGTTTTTACCCCGTTGTAGTTACCAATACCATTAAATGTGAAAGCAATTATTTCATTGCCTTCAAATGCCCCAAATGAAAGTTCCGGAATAAAACCTCTACGATTTAACATGGTTTGTAGTTCTTTGCTATTTAGCTGCATCTCATAATCACTAAATGCTTTTTCAAATGCTGTAAATAAAGTAGTGAATGGTATATTCTTGAGCGATTTTATTGTTTCCATTGTAATTAAGTTTTTCTAATATTTAGGTAGATTTGTTATTCTTTTCTCATGATAGTAATCGAAAACCAGCCGAGCAATAGTATAATTACTCCCATAATTAGCCATAGCCATACCTTGTTTTTAAATAGTGGTGTTGTTTTCGATATTTCTTCTTTTTCTAATTCTTGCTCTACTCCCAACTGTAATTTTGCTAATGAATCCGGGATTTTATCCACAAAACGATCTATGTCATAACAGGGCCTATCTACATTGCTATTTCCGTATGTAAGGCAGTATGTTGCAGGTTCTGTAAACCGAACAAGTAATTCGTGAACATAGCCCTTTACCTTAAAAGATTCAATTGCCAAGGGTTCATTATCATGATTATGAATTACAATTCTTAGCTTTTGCAGAATTGTACTGTTACATCTAAATTCGTTATTTTCGATCGAATTGAGTGTTCCTGATGTTAGAGTATGGTAGTCGTATTTCCATCCTTGCTCTGTTTTAACACTGTCTGTTATATATTTAATCGTTACAGTCCGGTAATAGTCAAAAGTGTCACTAATGCTTATTTTGAGGCAACTCACCGATACAGGCTGATCTAAACTTATGTCAATTATTGCCTGCTTGGCTTGCTTTACTTCATGGGTTTTGATTGACTTGATATTATAATCCCTATAATTGCCATCGATAAATTCGTATAAAGTTATTTTCGCTTTTTCAAAGCCAGGGTTTCTATTACTTTTTATTTGTAAGCGATAGTAATGGTATTTGGAGTCTGGAAATTCCAGTCTGGTAAATCGATAATTTGTAAGCGCATTTTTTATCGATAGTATTCTGTAATTGTCAACAATGGTAAACCATTCTTGCTGATTATGGCTCCCTTCAAGTTTTACTCTCCAATCAAAGTTTTGCTTATTAAAATCAAGATTTATCTGGTTTATTGGATTTTTAGATGGTATTTCAAATGTGTAATAATACCCTTTTTCATTTCGGGATTGGTTAATCAATCGAAAACCTACATCATTACTTGATATTTCTTCCGATGCCAATTGAAGTATATAAGGTGCTTCGATTGTATCGCGTTTTGAAGTTATGCCATAAATCCTGATATCCGATAGATCATCTGAAACTTTACCAAACATTTCATTGGGTATAACTATCTTATGCCATTGACCATTTACATTTTGTAGTTTCCTTTTATAGTTATAATGCTCAATTTGCCCGTTTGCAGAAAAACATACAAATAAAAAGAGGCAAAAAATGATATTAACTTTCCTGTTCATTTGATATAATATTTTTGTATTTATTGTAAAGAAATGATATGACTAAAAGTATTACTCCCAATGAAACAAAAACTATTGTTTTCGAAATGGTATCAAGATGCGAAATGTCGTAGAAGAATAGTTTTATAAGTGTAATTCCAAACAATATGATAGCTTTTATTCTCAGATATTTCTTCTTTTTCCAGATTCCTAAAACTATTAGTAGCAAAGAATATATACCCCAGAGTATACTTAGTCCCAGTTTATATGATTCTGCTGATTCTGCAATATCTAATAAGTTAATCAATTCGCTACTGGCAATCCACAATATAGATGTATACAATACAAAATCAAAAGCCTTTTTTAAACTCATTTTCATAAATTTCTGGCGACTGTATTTATAACACGCTATCAGTATAAGTGAAACGAAAGCAAACGAAACATACCTGATGACAATATTAAATGCCCCTACTTGGTAATATTCGGATAAACTTTGCTCTAAATAGCTCTCCCGCAATTCGCTTAGGACATATAGTCCTTGTGTCAAGAAAAATGCAATTACCAGAGTATTTAAGCCCATATTAACAAAACCTAACTGCCGGTTTCTTAGTTTTTTGAAATTAACAAAAGACAGAATAGAAAAGAATAGCAGTGAATAATTCAACCTCCAAATTGTCCTGAATTTTTTTAAATCATAATTATTGTAATAATCAGAATATTCCTGCCCTTCGGGAGTAATTGTAATATTTGAATCTATATATAGCTGATTAAAATATGTCGTAATCTCCATTCTAAAAGAATAATACAGTGTAAATAGAAGAATAGCAGGAATGGTAAATGAAATTATTTTTGAAACCCCCTTTTTATTATCCAATGGTGAGGGGTATTTTTTATTTTGATTTAAGATATTTACAAAGCCCAGGGAAACTATAAATAACAATGATGTAAGAAAATTGATATTTAACAATGGTGTTATTCTTGTTTCCGGATTACCGGGATTGTATATATTGTAGACATTAATCCAATCATGCACAATACTGCACAATGCCAATACCATTAAAGGGTAAGAAAGTTTTTCGTAGATGGGAACATTCTTTGTTCTTCCAATCCAAAATAATAAAGCCGTTTCGCCTACCCATAAAAGTGTTACCCAATTGCCATCTAACTGCACAGGAATAGCAATTGTAATAAATATTAACACCATGCCTGAGACAAAGTAAAATAAGTTTTTATCGACAAGTTTTTGCCTGTATACTAAAACACTAGCAATAAAATGCACAATTGCATTACAAAGTGTAAACAATCCTAATAACTGCTCTCCTATTTCGTGATCGGATAAAATTGCATATCCTATACCGAAAAATACAAATGAATTTGACAGTAATAGTATTATATCAATGAGTTCAAACTTTTTAGATTGAAGCAATTTATATGCGATAAAGGTTAAATAAAAAATAGCGAAGAATATAGAAAGAAAAGTCAAAGCAAATGTAAAATTCTCAGCAAGCTCAAATGATGATGCAT
>DAOVYZ010000073.1 GCA_030635365.1 Bacteroidales bacterium | reverse complement strand
TGCAAAAATATAAAATGATTGAATGAGAAAATGATTAAATGGGTATAATATTGAGAGTATTAATCATATATCCTAATCTTCAAGATAAACTACATCGCGTAACTTAAACGGTAGTCCTACATAATATAAATCAAAACCACCTTTGCCTCCCGGTCTGTTTGATGAGAAGAGCATTACATCATTAGTGTAATTTTGCACATATAGTGCAACAGGCCTAAATTCATCATACTCTGTGTTAATAGTTTCTCCAAAGTTAACAGGATTACTCCAGGCCCCATCAATAAATTCGGAATAATACAAGTCATAACCGCCATAACCACCTTCTCTATTTGAAGTAAAAACCATTAAATCTCGATTAATATATGGGCATTTTTCATCTAAATCGCTATTTAGAATATCTAAACCAATTTTTTGAGGGACTTCTTCAGTATCGAACCAATTAATTATTGATGAATTATTTAAATTCACTTTGTACATATCAAAATGGTCATTATCGTCCGAACAAAAATAAAACTCATCTCTTGTTTTATTAAATGCAGGGTAAGCTTCATTATGCTCGTCTGTATTTATTTTATTTAATGGAAGAGGATCTTTCCATATTTTTTCATAAACATAGTTGTATGTATAATAAATATCGAGATTACCGGAAGAATCGGTAGCATAAAATAAAAGATCGTATAAATAATCTAATGAATATGTTATGTAAGGCCCAAGCTCATTAGATGCAGTGTTTATTTTAGCAATAGCAGGATTATAATAAAAATTATTACTTTCTACTGCATAAAAATATACTTTCTCAAGATCAGGATTATAATAAAATTCAACAGTATAACCAACTATATCAAATTTTTCACCATTTGTATTTCTGTTAGAAGAAAACAAATAAGGTACTTCATGATAGAGGTTGTATGGTAAGGCTGAATTATAATCATCATACTCTGAGTTAATATCTTCAAAATTAACTGGTGTCGTCGGGAATTGCCCTTCTTCTATATCATAATCTGATGAACAACCAGCAAATATGAAAAGAAAATAAGCTAAAATGAATAGGTATTGAGTTTTCATAATATTAAATAATTATTTATCATTTTAATATATGATGCTATTTTTATTGTTACAGTTGCTTGTAAATTCAACAATTACAAAAAATATTAAATGGGGTATCCAATCGTTACCCGTGATTTTGATTTATTATTTCTTTATATGACACAGGAGGTGTTATAACCGCCTGTTCAACTATTCGTAAGAATAAAAGCCCCCGACTTGTTGATGTTCGTCTATTATATCTAAATACATATTCATCAAGGTAGTACTCTAATTTATTTTTATTCAAATAACTCTGATGTGTACCAAGTAACTATCTTTTTAACAGAGCCGCTATTCTATGAACGTTTGGTAATATTTCTTCATCTCCATCTTTTACCAATGATTTTTGTATTTCATGCACGTAGCCTAATTTAGATAACTCATTATAACCTACCCAGCCATCAGTGACAACTTTAGAAGATGGTTTGATATTATCTATAATGAATTTATTCAAACTCTTACTTGATGCATCCTGAATCTTAGCTAATCTCATTCTGCCTGTTTTTCTTCCTTTCAATTCTACAGCCACAGCAATTATACTTTTGCCTTCAGCTCCTCGTCCTCTTTTACCTGACTTTTTTCCTCCTACAAATACTTCATCAACTTCAACTGTACCTTGCAATTTATTTCTACCATTTAAAATCATTAATCGTCTGAATTTATGTAGCCAAGTCCATGCTGTTTGATAACTACCTAGACCAAGTATACTTTGCAAACTTTTTGCACTCACACCATTTTTTTGAGCAACCATCCACCAAATTGCTTGGAACCAAATCATCAGTGGTTTAGTAGATTTATGAAATATTGTTCCATTGGTTACTGTTGTTTCTGTATGACAATCTCTACATTCAAAACGCCCATTTTTTCTCTTCCAGTAACGAATTGAACCGCAAACTGGACACTCAAAACCTTGTGGCCATCTAATTAATGTGATGTAATCAATACAATCCTGTTCAGTTCTAAAAATTTCTTCAAATTCCATTTGATTTCTCGGATAATTCATTCCATAAAGATAAAACTTTACGGGAGATGATCAGATACCCCATTAAATATTATAATGTAAAATCGCTTTGTTGATTTTGTCTTATTTAGTTGCGCCTTATAAATGAGTCATTCTTAGTAACAAAGTGTAAATAAAAACCCCGTAATGCATTACTTTCGGGGTTAATAAGAATTACCAGATTAATCTTTTTATTCCTTGAAGGATTAATTTTTTTCTTTTGGGCTAGCTTTTTTAACAACAATTTGCCTACCTTCAATTTCAACACCGTCAAGATCTTCAATTGCTCTCAAAGCTTCATCATCATTTGTCATTTCTACAAATCCAAATCCTTTAGAGCGTCCGGATTCACGATCAAAAATAATTCTTACTGAAGTTACTTCTCCATATTCAGAAAAAATCTCTTGTAATTTTTCGTTTTGAACTCTGTAGTTCAAATTTGCAACAAAAATGTTCATAGTAATAAAAAAATGGTTAATGAATAAAATTCCTAAAAGTAGTATGTAATTTAATTGTTGATATAGTCCATTATACTAATTTAACATACAATTTTTAACACACAACTTTCTTAAACAAATATAGTGGAATAATATAGTATAAAGCAAGTATAAACTCAAAAAAGACAGTTTATTTGTGTTAAATATCAGTATATTATAATTAATAATACTATGTTTTAAGTAAAGAGTAAATAAGACAATCTTGCAGTATATTATTTTTAATAGCAGATTTCTTTAATCGCGCTTCTTTTATAAAACCACATTTTGTTAGAACTATAATTGAAGCGATATTCGATTCAAAAACATGGGCATATAAACGATTAATTTCAAAAATCTGAAAAGAATAGTCAATCATTGCTTTTAAAGCTTTGCCAGATATTCCTACTAGCATTTTTTACAAGCGATCGAATATCTTTTGTTTGCCAGTTTCTTAATATTTCCCATTTTGATCATATTGTTTGAATTATAAAAGTTTAAATATAGCAAAATTAAAAAATAGTGATATGGCGTGTATTGGGATTGTATTTATGTTAAATTCTGTTAATAAAATAATTGAGATAATATTATTAATTATCTTAGCATTATGAGAAACCCGGCAATAAGACTTGTAATTCTTTTAGGTGTAATTGCAATTATTGGAATTATTTCAATACAGGTATATTTTTTCCAAATAACTTTTGATAATGAAGAAAGAAAATTAAATCAAAAAATTCAAGTTGCTTTATGGGATGTTGTTGAGCAGATTTACGAATTAAATAATATTGAATACGCTGGAAAGAACCCTGTTTATCAACATTCTTCTGATTATTATGTTGTAAATGTTAATGATTTTATAGACGCAGATATTTTAGAGCATTATTTAGTAAAAACGTTTGAGAAGCAAGGCATAAAACTGGATTTTGAATATGCTATTTATGATTGCCATACTGATGAAATGTTGTATGGGAAATATATAAATTTAGGTGAGAAAAAAGATAAACCATCCAAGATTACACTTCCTAAATACGATGATTTTATTTATTATTTTGGAATATATTTCCCATGGCGGAAACAATATTTATTGGGTAATATAGATAGCATTTATGTGTTGTCAGGTATTTTGATTTTTGTAGTGCTATTTTTAGGATATGCTTTAAATGTAATATTAAAACAAAAACGTTTTTCTGAATTACAGAAAGATGTTGTAAATAATCTTACTCACGAGTTTAAAACTCCACTATCATCAATTGTGTTATCAACAGAAGTGCTTAGTGAAAATGATATTCTGAAAGAGCCGGAAAGAATTAAAAGCTATGCTAAGATTATAAAATTGCAGGTAAATTCATTGTTGGAGCATATAGAAAAGATTTTGGGAATGAAGGAAATTGAAAGTTCAGGCCGATTAAGTAAAAAGAATATTAATTTACATGATTTATTGTACAATTCATTGGAAAACATTGCTTGGCGGGTGAATGATAGGAAAGGCCATTATTCAATAGATTTAAAAGCTAACAATTATTTTATATATGCCGATTCATTTCATTTAAATAACTTAATACTTAATTTAATTGATAATTCGTTAAAGTATTGCCGGAAAAGGCCGAAAATTGGGATTGAAACTCATTCAACGAAAAGATATTTATTACTTAAATTTATAGATAACGGTATAGGTATTGAAAAGAAATATCAAAAGAAGATATTTAAGAAATTCTATCGTATACCTACCGGAAATATTCATGATGTAAAAGGTTTTGGATTAGGGTTGAGTTATGTAAAAAATATCATAAATAAACATTGTTGGAAATATAAAATGAATAGTAAACCAGGGATAGGAACAGAGTTTACAATTACTATTCCTTTAAAAATTGAAAAGTGAATAAATTGCCTAAAATATTATATGTTGAAGATGATGAAACTCTTAGTTTTATAACAACTGATAATCTTAAAAGGAAAGGTTTTGAAGTTGTTAATGCATCGAATGGGGTAAATGCTTATCATCTTTTTTCCAATAGTAATTTTGATATTTGCTTGTTTGATGTTATGCTTCCTAAAATGGATGGTTTTGACCTTGCACATAAAGTTAGGTCAGTGAATAAAGAAATTCCGATTTTATTTATTACAGCAAAAACTTTGCCTGAAGATCGTATTAAAGGATTATTGATTGGGGCTGACGATTATATTGTTAAGCCGTATACCATGGAAGAACTAATTCTTCGAATAAAAGTTTTTCTTAAACGAAGAAATATTGCATCAAGCGATGAAAAGCAATTGTTAATTATTGGAAATGTTCAGTTCGATAAAGAAAATCTCAGATTAATTTCAGAATCAGGAGAAGATAATTTAACTTTTCGTGAAGCAGAGCTACTAAATTTTTTTATAGAAAATAAGAATACATTAGTAACCAGAGAACGAATATTGAATATGCTTTGGGGAGAAAATGATTATTTTGCCGGACGAAGCCTTGATGTATTTATTACCCGTTTGAGAAAATACTTTAAAAATGTTCCTTATGTTTCAATCGAAAATAAGCATGGAGTAGGATTTATTTTTAAAGTTAATATATAGAAAATATAATTTACATTTGGCCATATTTATATTTCAGTGCATATATGATTGAAAATATTACAAGTGTTCAAAATCCGAAAATTAAGAATGTTCTGAAGTTGCAAAAGAAGTCTTCTGAGCGCAAACAACAAAACTTAATTGTAATTGAAGGATTGCGTGAGATTGAACTGGCTATAAAAGCTGGAATGCAAATTAATTCATTGTTTTATTGCCCTGAAATTATTACTAAGGATATTGTTATTTCAAAACTGGGAACGGAAAACCGGTTCTATATATTAAACGAAAATGTTTATAACAAGGTGGCTTACCGGGGGTCAACAGAAGGAGTTATAGCACTTGCTGAACCTAAATTCCTTACCATTGATGATATTGCCTTATGCAAAAATCCAATAATAATAGTTCTTGAGTCAGTTGAAAAACCAGGAAATTTGGGAGCAATTCTTCGAACAACTGATGCTGCTGGAATTGATGCTGTTATTGTTTCTGACCCATTAACAGATATCTATAATCCTAATATAATACGTTCAAGTATTGGTTGTGTATTTACAAATCAGGTAGTTGCATGTTCTTCGGATGAAACAATTAAATGGTTAAAAACTAAGAGAATTAGGACATTTGCTACCGGACTAACAGCAACTACATTTTATCATCAAACTAATTTGAAAGGGGCTGTGGCAATTGTTATGGGTACAGAGGCAGATGGTTTAACTGATAAATGGTTAGATAATGCTGATGAGCAAATTAAAATCCCTATGAGTGGTGAGATTGATTCGTTAAATGTATCAACATCTACTGCTATTTTGATTTTTGAGGCTATGAGGCAACGTAATTTTAACAAATAAAAAAGCTTCGGTTTATATCGAAGCTTTTTGGGTGGATGATGGGAATCGAACCCACGACCTCTGGAACCACAATCCAGCACTCTAACCAACTGAGCTACAACCACCATTTTTCGGTTTGCAAATATATATAAGATTTTTAAATTTTCACTAATAACGGATAGATAATTTTTATCAAATTAACTATTTGCTTTGTGTTTATGATTACAGCATAGATACTAAAAAAAGTTAATTTATTTTTTATTCAATAGTTATAATGTATTTTTGAACTTGAATTCCAAAAAACTCAAAAAGTGCTAGGGGCAAAAAGATATGTAAATAATGTTGCTGGCCTGCAAGCAATAAATATATTACGATTTCTTACTTTTTTGATAATATCTATTGTCTTTACAAAAATAGGTTTATCAAAAGCAGAAATAGGTTTATTTGAAGTTTCAATTTTTATAGCAAGTATAGCCAGTTTCTTTTGGGTAAATGGATTAATACAGGCCTTCCTGCCTCTTTTTAAAAGCAACAAGACATTTGGAGATAAAGAACAATTAGCGGGAACCAAATCTCCTGAAGTGTTTAATATGTATGTAATACTTGTTTTTTTTAGTTTGTTAGTGTTTTGCATAGGGCAGTTTATTAAGGCGGATTTTTCAGTTTTTGGTTATAAAGGAGATGTTCCTTTACTTAACTTAACGCTTTGGTATTTGCTACTGAGTAGCCCGGCTAATTTAGTAGAGTATATTTATATGGTTCAGGACAAAAATGGTAATACACTCAGTTACGGATATATTACATCATTTTTGCAATTAGCCGCAGCTATTTTACCGGTTATTTTAGGGTACGATATTATTTGGTCAATATGGAGTTTAGTATTAGTAGCTATGATAAAAAACATCTGGCTGGTTACTCTTTTATATAATTATGCTGAAATAAAATTTTCATTTCCGTTTATTAAGGAGGTATTAGCATGTTCTGGCCCCATAATATTGAGTGTATTAGTAGCTGGTTCCGCTCAATATGTAGATGGACTGATTATAACAACCAAATATACTGCAGAAGCATTTGCAATATTTCGATATGGTGCTAAAGAAATTCCTTTTGTAATATCTATGGCAGCAGGTTTAAGTTCTGCTATGTTGGTTGAGTTTTCCCGAAAAGACAAAATAAAAGACACATTAACTCAAATTAAAAGAAAATCATTACGTATAATGCATTCCATGTATCCATTATCAATTGTTCTTTTACTTTTTGCAAAACCATTATACAAAGGAATGTTTACGCCTGAATTTACAAGAAGTGCTGATGTTTTTGTTATCTATATTCTGGCAATATTAAGTAGATTGTTATTTCCTCATACAATAATTATTGGACTAAAAAAGGGTAAAATATTATTTTGGACTTCGGTTTTTGAACTTGTTGGGAACATATTTTTAAGTTTATACCTGGTTGAAGATTATGGGGTTGTAGGTGTTGCTTTAGCTACAATTTTTGTATATATTATTTCAAAAGCAGGATTAATACTATATAATTATTTTAGATTAGGAATTAGTCCATCTCAATATATCCCGGTAAAGTGGTATGTCTTTTATACTGTTATCTTGGGAATTGTTTTTGTTTTAATGGACAGAAGAATAATTGTAATCTAAATATGCCAATATTGGTTTGGTTAAATATATAGATTTTAAGATTGCTATCAGGTTTGCGAGTAGGGATTAATATACGGAATATGAAAACAGTAGGTGCCTTTGAAAAGAGGCACCTAAATCCTTGTCATTAAGGCCTTCTAGGGCAATACGGTAAATCAATTTGTTTCGTTTCTTGTGCATGTTTAGCTTCTATACACTCTTCTGGGTTGCAGCAAGTGTGACACACTCTTTTTAAGGATTTGAAGCCTAACAGTTTGATATCAGGGGAAAGAAAACCTTTCTTTAAAGGTTCGTCTCTAAGTAAATCTGTTGAAAGATACTTTTTATTGTCATCTGAAAAAACTGTAACAACAACAGAGTTTTCTCCTAATTTGTTTTGAACATCCAATGCTCCAAGAAAATTTGCACCAGAAGAAATTCCAACACCAAGTCCCATCTGGGCTAATTTCTGAGACATGATAATTGCATCACCATCATCAACTTCAACAATGGAATCTAATTTATCAAGTTTGACAATTGATGGAATGAACTCATCAGAAATACCTTGAATTCGGTGTTTTCCAATTTTATATCCTGTAGATAATGTTGGAGAGTTGGAAGGTTCCAAAGGATGTACCTTGATTGAAGAATCTTGCTCTTTTAAGAATTTGCCAACACCCATAACGGTGCCTCCTGTACCGACACCTGCTATAAAAGCATCCGGTTTAAGGTAGCGGTATTTTAGCTGCCACCACAGTTCCGGTGCGGTAGTTAAATAATGAGCTTCCAGATTATAATTATTTGAAAATTGGCTAGGTAAAAAACTGCCTTCGAGAGAGTCTGCTAATTTGTTTGCTAGATCAATACTACCCAAAAATCCTCCTTCTTCTTTACTTACAAGATTTATTTTTGCCCCATAACTTTTTATAAGATTAATTCTTTCCAGACTCATCCAGTCAGGCATAAATATTGTCACGGAATGCCCTAATGCTCTACCTATGGCCGAAAAGGAAATTCCTGTATTACCACTTGTAGCTTCTATAATTGTACAACCATCTTTTAAGAGATTATTTGAAATAGCTTTTCTTATAATATGCAAAGCCATCCTATCCTTAATACTACCAGTCATATTCAGATTTTCGGCTTTAGCAAAAATCCTTCTTTTCTGACCTTTGTATTCAAAATATATTTCAAGTAGAGGAGTGTTTCCAATTAAACTTGTTAACGCTGAAATTTTTGAATTTTCTTTATTCATAGTTATGATTTAGCTTTTAAATAGATGTATAATTTAAGTTTTAATATATAACTAATTTAAAATTTGCTAATATAAAAATAATTTAATAGTAAAAAATAATAATATTCTTTTATTTTTAATCAGTGATGTGTAATTTGGGGCAATAATAGCAGTTCTAATTATTTGAAATACAAACAGTAATTAAAAATCCACAAATAAAGATATAAAAGTATTTGGAATATTAGATATGGAATTAGTTAATTTACTAATTTTGCCTAAATTTTAAAAAATGGAAAATGAGTTCACTAGAAAAATATTTTGAAAAATTCAGAAAGAATATTATTGGGATTGATCAGGTATATAAATCTCCCTTTGGCGAGCAAAAAATTATATATGCAGATTGGATAGCCAGTGGTAGGTTATATAAGCCAATTGAAGAAAAAATTATACAAGAGTTCGGGCCATTTATTGCTAACACCCATACTGAAACCAGTGAAACAGGAGCATTGATGACGCATAGTTATCACTATGCCCAAAAGCTAATTAAGAAACATGTAAATGCAGGTACAAATGATGTGTTAATGCAAGCTGGTTTTGGAATGACCGCTGTTATTAATAAGATGCAAAGAATATTAGGATTGAAAGGATGTACTGTAATAAAACATAAAAATTGCCCATATACAACAGATCGTCCCGTAGTATTTTTAACACATATGGAGCATCATTCAAACCAGACTCCATGGTATGAGACAATTTGTGAAGTTGTGGTAATTGATCCTGATGAGAACCTCTTGGTTGACCCTGAAAAATTACGTGAGCAATTAGAAAAATATAAGGATAGAAAGTTAAAGATAGGTTCATTTTCTGCTGCTTCAAATGTTACAGGCATTAAACCGCCATTTCATAAATTGGCAAAAGTAATGCATGAATATGGAGGTATATGTTTTATTGACTTTGCGGCTTCAGCACCATATGCTGAGATAAATATGCATCCCGAAGACCCAATGGAAAAACTTGATGCTATATTCTTTTCTCCTCATAAATTTCTTGGAGGCCCTGGAACAGCAGGAATAATGATCTTTGATTCTAGCCTGTATAATTGTGAAGTACCTGATAGCCCGGGTGGGGGCACTGTTGATTGGACTAATCCCTGGGGTGAATTCAAGTATATTGATGATATTGAACTGAGGGAAGATGGAGGAACTCCGGGATATTTGCAAGCCATAAGAACAGCTCTTATTTTTGAATTAAAAAATCAAATGGGTATTAAAAAGATTGAGGAGCGTGAAAAGGAACTAATCCCTAAAGCAATGAATGGCTTAAAAAAAATACAGGGAGTTAGGATTTTAGCCGATAATGTTATTGATAGAATTGGGGCATTATCATTTTATAT
>DAOVYZ010000416.1 GCA_030635365.1 Bacteroidales bacterium | reverse complement strand
TGTTTTATTATAATCATCCAAATACTTTGAAAAATTCGCATAGTACGATTGAATGTTTCCTAAATCCAGAGTTTCTTCAGGTAAATTAATTTGATTCCCCGGCCTGAATTCATCCTTAAACCAATTTAAATATCTAACTATTTTTGCAACATTTTCATAATTTGCAGGATTTTCTATTATCCCAATAAGCTCTCCTTCTTTTACAATGTCATTATCATTAACAAATAAATTTTGAATTTTACCCGATGTTTTTGCCAAAACCGGAGCAGGAGGATTTTCTGTTGTCAAACGAATACTTGCCGATATAATATCAGGATATTTAAAAAACCAACTCCCAACAACTATCCCGGCTATAACAACAAAAATAATTGTTGTACCCCATCTTATAATCCATTTAGGAGGGCGAGATAAAATTTCTTGTACCTCTTCGGAACGAAGCTCTATTCGATCCGTTAACTGAACCTTTTCTAGTTTATTTTTTTCTTCCATATTATTTCAGTATGCAGTTGGCACTTTGTAGTTTGCACCAACATCATATGTTTTTCTATAATTTCAATTTAATACAAAACTCTCAGGTTTATTAATCATTCCACCTAATAGCCTTCCAACTTCTTCATATTTAGCAATAAAATATTTTTACTCCTTAATAACTATTTTCAAACCGCAAACTGCCAAGTACAAACTGCCAACTAATTCCCCAGTTCAAGCTGATTTCTGACCAACTCAAAGTATGCTCCTCTCTTTTTGGTCAATTCTTTATGCGTACCTTTTTCTACTATCTCTCCTTTTTCAAGAACAATAATTTGATCAGCATTTTTTACCGTGCTTAATCGGTGTGCAACCACTACTACAGTTCTTCCTTTAAAAAACTGATCCAGATTTTCCATAATTATTCGCTCATTATTTGCATCAAGGGCATTTGTCGCTTCATCAAAAAATATGAACTCAGGACTTTTATATACGGCTCTTGCTATTAGTATTCTTTGCTTCTGCCCCTGGCTTAATCCAACTCCGTTCTGCCCTATTTTTGTATTATACCCTAAAGGCAAAGACTCTATAAACTCTTGTATGTTTGCAACTTTTACTGCATTTAATAGTTTCTCTCTATCCACAAACTCATCAGATACAGCTATATTTTTGGCAATTGAATCGGAAAAAATAAAACCATCTTGCATTACAACGCCACACCTTTGCCTCCAAACCCTATTACTTAGATTATTCAAAAATAAATCTCCAAGTTTAATTTTTCCTTTTACCGGATTATAAAACCCAAGTAATAACTTTATCAATGTCGTTTTCCCACTGCCACTGGTACCTACTATTGCGGTAATTTTCTTTTCGGGTATTTCAAGGCCAATGTCTTTAAGCACGAATGGCGAATGGGGCCCTTCGTACTGAAATGATAAGTCATCAATTATTAACTCACGGTGTTCGGGTAATATATCTACTTTTTGCAGCTCTTCCGACTCTTCGTTTTCTTTTTGATGAATTTCTCCTAAACGTTCTAAACTAATTTTTGCATCCTGGGTTGATTGCAAGAAACTTATCATTTGGTTTATCGGGCTATTTAATTGCCCAATAATATATTGAACTGCCAACATCATACCTAATGTCATGTTACCATCAATAACCGATTTTGCTGCAATAAATGTAATTATCACATTTTTTACCTCATTTACAAGAACACCTCCTGCCTGCTGGTATTGGTCCAATGACAAACTTGCTATATTTACCTTAAATAACCTGGATTGTATATTTTCCCATTCCCAACGCTTTTGTTTTTCGCAGTTATTTAATTTAATCTCCTGCATTCCGGTAATTAGCTGAATAACGTTGCTCTGATTGTCTGATAGTTGAGCAAATCGCCTGTTATCCAGTTCGCGGCGTCTTTTCATAAATATATATACCCAGAGCGTATATAATACACTTCCTATAAGGAATATTAAGAAGATATTTACATTGTATACCAATAATACTATTCCAAATATTATTAATGTAAAAAATGAAAAGAGGATGTTTAAAGTTGATGATGTAAGAAAATTTTCTATTCGTTGATGGTCTCCTATACGCTGAATAAGGTCTCCAATCATTTTGGTATCAAAGAAAGATACAGGTAGTTTCATTAATTTAATAAGAAAGTCGGAGATTAACGAAATATTAATTCTTGTACCTAAATGCAATAAAATCCAACTCCTGATAAACTCTACAATTGTCCTCGAAAAAATTAAAACCAACTGGGCAATTATTATTAGGGTAACGAAATCCAGGTTCTGGTTTGTTATACCTTTATCAACTATGCTTTGTGTTAAAAAAGGAAATATTAATTGTAATAAACTACCTAGCAGTAATCCTAAAATTAATTGTACAATAAATTTTTTATAAGGCCTCAGGTACGAAAAAAGAAACTTAAAACCTGACTTATCTATTTTTTCATCGTTAGCTTTATAAAAATCAGGAGTTGCTTCAAGTAAAAGGCATAAACCTTTATCTTCACCATCTTCCCTGGTATTTGCCCAACCTGCTATGAACTCTTCTTTTGTAAATTTTATTAAACCACGCGCCGGATCAGAAACATACACAAATATTTTCCCGTTCCGTTGTTTTTTTATTTTATATACAACCATAAAATGGTTTTGTTTCCAGTGTGCTACACAGGGTAAAGGGGCTTCAGTAAGTAATTGCTCAAAAGTAATACGAACTCCCATCGAGCGGAATCCAATTGATTCAGCAGCATCACTAATACCAAGCATTGAAACCCCTTCGCGGGTAATGTAGCTTTTATCGCGTAAAGTTTGTAACGAATAGTTCTTGCCATAGTATTTAGCGATTATCCGCACACAAGTGGGGCCGCAATCCATAGCGTCAAGTTGTTTATAAAAGGGAAATGACATTTTTATATTCATTTATCTTATCATTAATTATTACAGGCCACAATCCCTGCCTAACGGCAGGCAGGCATGGCATCAAGTTGTTTGAAAAAGGTAAAAGGCATTTTTTTCTTTAATTCAATTTGAATCCTCTAAAATAAAGATTTAATCTTAATTGGTAAAATATTAATTAAAATATCCGGTAATACTTTAGTACTAAATTTCTTTTTGGTGATTTCTGATTTATCAATAGTTCGTTAAATTTTGCCAAAACTGAAATCCAATAAGACTTAACAGCCTGATTAAATGCCACATAACAAAATTACACAAACTTTGGCAAAGGTTTTATCTACAGGCAATTATAAAAAAAATAACGACCTGTTAATTTATAAAACCTGAATAAAAAACCGCAAATTACCATTTCATACAAACACTGTTTAGACTTAAACAATCTATTCATCAACATATAGATATAATTTCTCATTTTTTCCTATAACCTTTTTCAGACTGAACAAGATTTAATTAAAAACCTAAAATACAAATAACAAACCCGCTTGCCGGATCGGGCAGGCGGGTTTGTTATTTGTGTTTTGAAGTTTGAGATTTTTAAAATTATATACCAATATTTTTGAAACCTTTTATATTAATTTCTATTTTTTGTCATGTACCAAGAATATTCTACATCTTTATGAAAGAAGAAGACACTCATCCCAGTTGGGTTCTATATCCGATACAGCACTAATTAATGCTAACCCAATTCCTGCAATACCTTCCAAAAAGCCGTATTCATTTTGCAAACCTCCATATTCAGGTGTTCTCCAAACTTTATATCCAGCCAAACCATTATCATATTTTGCCATTGTTAATGTCTCGTCAAACCAATATAAAGCTGCTTCTTTAAACTCTTTTTTTCCTGTATAATTGTACATTCGATTATATATATGCGCTATTCCGGCAGTTCCATGGCATAATCCGGCATCTTTT
>DAOVYZ010000023.1 GCA_030635365.1 Bacteroidales bacterium | reverse complement strand
TATATTACAAATTTTAAGTATTGGCATCTTTGAAAAAGCACCTATAAATCAACTATTTGGAGAAGATGAATACGCAAACGAAACTACTTGCGATTGTAATCAGTTGACATTGTTTGATTTATAACCGGACAGTAGTGATATATTTCAATAATTACATTTGAATTTTTGTTTAAAGTGTAATCTAACTTAAATTCCCTTAAAAAGGGATTAGGGTAAATATTGGCTTTTATATTTTCTGCAAACAATAGTTCATTGTTGCTATTATTTTCAATAGTGTTTTTAACTTTAGGGTAATAAGCGGTTCTTATTGTTTTTGTTTGTTTTGCAGTCTGACTTTGAATAATAGTAAGCACAGGGTAACGTACATTCGGTATATACCACTTGTAAGACACAGTTTTACAATTACACGAATTGCCTTTATAACATTGTTCTTTGGTAGTTTTTATTCTTATTACGTTTTTATGTGTTATGTTGCCAGGCAAAATTAATGTTCCATAGGCATCAGCGTCCAATTGATATGTTCCACTAAAAGATGCATTATAGTTATTTTGTCCTTCAATAGTTCCGGAAAAATCTCCTGAGTATGTGTCACCATAATTAAATGGAAAAACCATTTTTACAAAAGGCTTATCATATTTAGTAATGGTATTATTTTTCGATACTGTTCCGTATTGCTCAATTATGTTATCTGTTACTTTAAAATAAAATTTAGTTTCATATTCTTCTAATATGGCATTTGCTTCCGGTATATCATTGCTATTGGGAGTAGTAAAGGCACTATACATGTAACTTGTTAAGGTAGATTTATTTTCTAACTTACTAAAGTCCCAAATTTTGGAATCTCCGCCTTCTCCCGGGCCAACATTATTTGTAATGTTAAAGTAGTGTTCATCGCCGGCTCTTAATATATGGGTATTACTTTTCATTAAGAACTGCGCTTGTAAGTTTATAACAAACATGATCAATATTGGTATGATGTATAACTTTTTCATATGCTTCGGAATTTAATTAAACATTGGAAAAGAATGAGTAAGTTACAAAAAAATGAGACTTTTGTAAAGAACTTTATTAAATAAAGATTAGATCAAAAAGATATAATTTTAGAATATGAAAAAGAAAAAACACATTATTATAGCAGTTTTAGTGTTGGTTATTATAATCCCTTTGGGATTTTATTCGAAGTTATATAATGGAATTGGACAGGTGTGGATAAATAATAAACTCGGAGGTATTTTCTATGAAATATTTTGGTGTTTAGTGTTTTACATTTTAATACCAAACTCAAAACTATTAAGTATCGCAGCTTGGATTTTTATTATGACTTGTATTTTAGAGTTTATTCAATTAGTTGACAATTCCTTTTTAGATATAATTCGATCTAATTATATAGGAAGAACTATAATTGGCAATTCCTTTTCATGGAGTGATTTCCCGTATTATTTTATTGGTTCTTTTTTAGGTTTTTTTCTGTTGAAATTAATCAATAAATCTAATTCTTGATATTTATTTATGGCTTTTGCACATTGAACATTTAGTATTCCTACAGTTTCTACATACAAAAATCAAAACATCTAATATTCCTATTATTGTTAATATCCAAAATAGTAGAAAATATAAACTGTTGTTAATTAGCCAGAATTGTGGAATGATATAAACTATTAGCATTGGAAGAACAGCTCCAAAAATAACATCCGATTTAGTATAATTTTTTGAGTTCTGTTTTGAAAATATTTTAGATAAATGCCCTATAAAAATATGATTACAATTATTTCTACATAGGCATTTTGAACAATAAATAATGGACATAACAATAAATGCAGAAATAACAATTACTAAATAAATAATACTTAACAAAACAGATTCATTTAAGATAGCAATAAATCCTATCGTCAGAGATGTGATAATAAAACTTATGCTTATGGCTCCATGAGCCTTAGTTATTGATTCACTTTTATTTTTTTCTGGACACATAAACGTAGTTTTTTAGTAAATTTTGATTTGATAAAAATAAATCCCGGGATATTTTTTTGAATCCATCCCAGCTGAGTTCCATTCCTAATAAATGAGGTTTTTCTTCGAGATTTAATGTAAAGCCGCAAACAGGTTCAAAGCCAACCTTTTTAAATGCACCATATTGAAAAGAAGTAAATGCAGCATGAAAACCCGATTCCCAGGCATATTTTACACATTCACTAATAAGTTTTTGAATTTGAGTTTGTTCTTCAGTCCAAATATTAGTTATTAATATGCTCTGGTTGCTTAACTTTCGTTTCCCTTTTAAAACAGCCATTTCGCAATATGCATTTACGTGGCCATTATTTTTTGAATAAATGCATAATGTATTGTTTCCTGAAAAATTTAAATCAGGATTTTTTAATAAGTCTCTTTTAATAAGATATTCTTTATCATGATCAGATAAATGTTGCACAATAAATTCTTGTTTAGTTTTCATTACAATAATTTATTTTAAGCACAAATGAAGCTAAAAGAAGAACAGGCATCGTCCTGATTTTGAAAGTTGGGACAAATATTTTCGTAAAGTGTTGAATTCTAAAAATTAAAAAAGGGTCTTAATAAAGTAGGACTAGTAGAGCGGTTTCTAATTATCATTACAAATTTATTGATCTTTTTCCTTTATACTTCGTTAAAATTATTAACCGTAGCTACAGCTTCCGAAACAAGTTCGGAACAGGTAATGCTTGCAGATTTTGCCTTGTCTAAAGAATGCTCTACTAGGGAATTAGGTTTGTACAGGTTTTTTTATATTCTCCGGGAGTTGTGCCGGTATATTCACGAAAAATTCGGTTGAAAGCTGATTTTGAATTAAATCCGCATTCAAGAGCAATTCCAAGTAAAGTAAAATATTTATATTCTTTTTGTTTAATACAATTTTTAAAATATTCAATACGAAAAGAGTTAATATATTCAAAAAAGTTCCTCGCAAATTCTTTATGAATTACTTTGGATAACTGATGTGCCGGAATTTTTAATTTGTCCGCTAATTCATGGATTGTTAAGGTTGGTATTAGGTAAGGCTTTTCATTCAACATTAGTTTCTCAAGTTTTTTTGCAATATTGCTAAAGTTATGTAATACATGGGCATTATTTTTATTGATGGTATTATGAAGAGCATGTTCTTTTTTCACATAAAAAATTTGCCCTTGCTGATATCCGTAATAAGCTAAAAGAAAAACAAAAATTACAAGTGAAGAGTAAAAAGTAAAATCGATAAAAATCAATGATATATTAGCATAATAAAAAACAAAACCCAGTATAGAAACAAAGATGTAACTTAATGAAAAGTAAACAACTAATCGACGCAACCAAAGTAAATCAATATTGTCTTTATATGAAAAAATTTGAAGAACTTCTTTTTTGTATCGTTTAAGGCTTATGTAACCAGAGTAAAGAAAATAGAAAAAAATAAAAGACATTAGTCCCATTGCAATAAACATAATTGTAATAGCAAGGGAGTTGAAAGAAGCCCAAATATCAAAATGAGAAGTAAAAGCAAGCATATCTTCAGAGAGTTGAAATATCATAAAAGGTGTGGTAATCATGAAAATAGCCATTGGGATGATACCAATTAATAGTTTTTTGGAAAACTTCAGTTGGTTTGTCATAGCTTGGGTATAGAAATATAGAAAAACAGGATGTAAGCATACAATGGAAGCTTCGTAACCCATATATTTTTGATAGTTTTGCAAATCGTATAGATAAAAGAAGGGATAAATGAGTTGTATTGATAAGATGATTAACCACGATCCTAATATTTTATCCGCAAGAGATTTCTTTTTTTTATTAAAGATCAAAAAGCTAAAAAAAAGAGCATTTACTGCTCCCAGAAAATAGATTATTCGAAAAATACCGATCAATTCCATATTTATTTTTTTCGAAGTAGGTAAACTTAAATAAAAGCATTCATATACACAAACCAAGCAGAAAATTTCTTTATAGCATATAAAAAAGTCGGAGAACATCCTGCTTTTTTATTGTATATCTAATAATTATTAAGCTTATTCAATTAATTTATCATCACGCCTGAAAACATCTAATATTTTACCATCATTCCTGTGATCAGGAACAGATTCTCCATTCATCAAATATGGATATCCTAAATTAATTCTTAATTCATTTTCAGGAATATATCTATATGGTGAAATTACTGTCCATGCAATGTAAAATGAAGATGTAGAGCAAACAAAATATCCCGTATAAATTAATTCAGCATTTACTTTTACGGCAAAAGCCAATAATCCAGAAAGCGGATTTTCTATATTAATTATTCTTTTTTTGGCACTATTCGAAATTTTTAATTTTTTGAATTATAAGAAAGTATATCAGAGTAATAGATAATCGGTATATTTTTTGTTACAATACTACTCTCTACAATTTGAAGAGAATTTCCAACATTTTGGTATGACTCTAATAAATAAATTTCAACATCACCTTCTGGGACTCTTTTATTTTCCTCTTTTTTGCAACCGGTAAAAGAAAGGGTTCAAACAATTAAAAATAAAAGGGTTAATTTAATCTTTTTCATAACTTCTATTTTTGTAACTATGTATTATTTCTTATAATATTGCCATTTTTAGTTAGTAAGACAGCAATAGCCTGTGTTGAGGGGAATTCAGAAAATATTACTATCATCATTACTGTTATTGGCACACTAAGAATCATTCCAATAATACCCCAAATAGCACCCCAAAATGCTAATCCAACGATTACAACTAAGGGGCTTACATTAAGTGAATTTCCTGTTAGCTTAGGGTCAATAAAATTACCGATAACTAACTGAATAGCCCCGACCACAATAAGCACCCAAACTCCGGGCATAACCTCTCCAAATTGTAACATAGCAAACATAGCAGGGAACACAGTTGCTATTAATGAACCTACTGCAGGGATATAATTCATTAGGAAAATTAAAAAAGCCCAGAATAGAGGAGCGTCTATGCCGATAAAAAGCAAGGCGAAGTAGCTTAAAATCCCTGTTAATAAGCTAACTAATGTTTTTATAGCAATATAACTTCCTATTGATTTATTTATTTGTTTTAATACAAGATTAACCTCTTTTCGATCATCATCTTTTGAATAAATAGCCTTAATCTTTTTTGAGAAGAAAGGCTCTTCAAGCAATAAAAACAAGGTATATATTATAATTAGGAAAGCATCTCCAAATATATCTGTAAGAGAGTTGAAAAGTCGCGATAAGATCTTGGTGTATTCATATTCGCCCAGGATATCTTTAGCAGAACTAACTATGTCAATATTAAATGTAGTATTTAACGCATTAGTTACTTTCACAATATTGTTTTGATAAGCTGGCAGTTGAGAAGATAATTGCTGAATATTTACCGAAAGAATCTTTGCTACACCACCAATTATTGCAAATATGGTAGCAAAACCAATAAGATTCAAAATTATGTTTGGGATTTTTTGATTAAAAAAAGGTATTTTATTGATTAAATCACGAATTTCTTTTATAAGAAACCAAAAAATCAGAGCTACAACGAATGGAAGAATAAGATCTTTACCATAAATGAAGATAACAACAATAGCAAACGAAATTATTATGCTATTTGTAATTCTTAATGCTTTCATAATGCAAAAAATTAATTTATTTGATAAAGTTAAAGATACTTTATCAAATAAGCCAGATCAAATTATTAAACTATAAGAACTTTGGGAAGTCTCTTTTAAGAATTCTTATTATATAAATATTGTTGGAATATGAGTTATTTCTATGTGTCAGGTTTGCTTTTAACCGTTAGTGTATCCGATTGAGACTAAATTAGGGAATAAAAAGAAAGATTATTATTGGAGATATCTTTAAATAGCATATGTGACACAATTTTTTCTTTCACAGAATTGTTAACTGACAAGCTTTTTCAAACTATTTTTTTGACATGATTGTTTAAATTTTAAAAATAAAAGTTGAGCAATTGGATTTTTTCATATATTTGTTTAGCTAATAAAATAGAAGTTGATGAATTAAAATTTTAGTTTAATTCTACAAAGAGAAAGTTTACCGGATTGTTGTTAGCATCTATTGAACTATAGGTATTTTAGGACTTGACATTTAAGTATCATTGTTAATTTAATTTAGGGGTAATGTACTTAAAGTATTTTGTACACTAAGTGTATAAATTAATTTCTATGAGCAAAAAACCATCAGCAAAAGCTAAGTTGGACACAACTTAATTATAGATGATAATAATCAGTTATTAAAAATATACCCTAATTTAACCATATAAGTTATGAGTTCATTTTTGAAGAAAAGAATAATTATTATCCTGGTTATTCTGTTTAATTTTAGTTCTTTATTTAGTCAGTCTTTAAATGGCACATATAAAATCGGAGGCATCACACCAGATTTTGATTCAATAGTGCATGCTGTAGATACTTTGATAAAATATGGCATAAGTGGCCCGGTATATTTTGATATACGAGACGGTATTTATGAAGAGCAAGTGGTTATTCCTGAAATAGCAGGTACAAGCTCAAGCAACAGGATAGTATTTCGTTCAGAAAATGGGAACAATGAAAATGTAACCATACAGTTTGATTCAGAAGAAGAAAGTTTAGGGGACTTTGTTATAAAATTTGATGGGGCAGATTATATAACATTTAAAGACTTAACCTTGGAAAGTTTAACTTCAGATGAAGGTGATGTGCTTAGATTTGAAAACAGTTGTAATTACAATAGTTTTGAGAATACTAAAATTGAAGCACCCCTTGGGGGTGAGGGTTCTTCAGGTATTATGTTAGTAAATGCTACAGATACCTCAGATAATTACAATGAGTTTTTAAACAATGAATTTATCAATGGTAGTTTAGCTATATTTTTTTCTACCGGGAATGGAGGAGGAGAAGGCCCTATTGAATCAGCAACATCATGTGATACGGCAAATATAATTAGCGGGAATATTTTCACAAATCAAACTTCAGGAGCAATTAGGGCTTTTAATAATATAGGATTAGAAATATCATCAAATGAATTTACAGTAAATGATTTTGACCTTGGTGATAATTTAGTTGTAATAGAATGTGAGGAGGCCGTAGGTTCCGAGATTAAAAATAACATAATTATTTCACAGAATCCTGGTACTGGAATCGTTATGGAATCGTGTGGATCATCAGGTAATTCGGGATTAATAGCTAATAATTTCATTTACTTTTCGGGAATAGGGAATTCTAAAGGGATTCGTTTTTATCAAAGTTCTTTTCAGAATATATATTATAATACCTTAAGAATACAATCAGAAGAAATGCCGGAGGCTTATGATGCTCAAATGGGAACATATGGAATAGAAATAGAGGAAGGTAACAATAATAAACTTTTGAATAATATCATTGCAGTAAGTAATGGTTACCCTGTTTATATAAGCCTTTCAAATGCTGTTTCACTTTCTGATTATAATGATTTCTATAGGCCTGGAGGAAGTATTGGATATTGGGATGGTAGTTACGCCGGCAGTTTAAGTCAATGGCAGTCTGTTTCAGGGATGGATAACAATTCGCTTAGTACAGACCCACTATTTGAGGAAGAATTAGGATACCATACATTTAATTTTTTATTGAATGCAAAAGCTACACCAATTGCAGAAGTTACAGAAGATTTGGATGGAGATTCCAGAGATGTGTTAACACCCGATATTGGTGCGGACGAATTTACTCCTCCTGAAAATGATGCAGGTGTTTCTAAACTTATTGCTCCAATACGGATTTTAGAGGGATTACATGAGGTTAGTGTACAAATATCTAACTTCGGGTTCAATGGTTTGGATTCAACCATTATTAATTGGGCAGTAAACGGAGCATTACAAAGCCCGGTTAAATGGCAGGGTGCTCTTGCTTCAGGGAATAGCGAGATTATAAATTTGGGGAATTATAATTTTAATGATGAAATATATACATTTAAATTCTGGACAAGTTTCCCAAATGGTACAAGCGATGACAATACAGAAAATGATACATTATCTATAAAAGTATATCCCCCGTTCTCAGGAATTTACACGATTGGAGGTTCAAATCCTGACTTCGTAAATTTTGAAGATGCTGCCAATCAACTTGAAATTGCAGGAGTTAAAGCCAATACAATTTTTAAAGTCAGGGCAGGGACATACGTTGAGAATTTATCAATTAATGAAATACCTGGTGTTGATATTAATAATCAGGTCGTATTTGAGTCTGAAAACTTAGATAGTACAAGTGTTATAATCGAAAATTCCTTTGATGATCCGGTAATTGAATTGGATAGTGCAGATTTTATTACCTTCCGAAAATTTACGATCAGAAAAACGGAAGATAATTATTCCAATATTATTTCTCTGAAAAATGGAGCAACTAACAATACTTTTCAGAATAATATAATTGAAAGTTCTTTATCTTCAAATAATACTTTAATATCATCTAGTTCAGGTTCAGATAATAACAATGAATTTATTGGTAATATTTTTAGAAACGGGAGATACGGCTTATCATTAAGTGGTGTATATAATCAGTACCAATCAGGAAATGTGATTTTCGGTAATTACTTTACTAACCAGCAAAGGTCGGCAATAACTTTAAGTTCGCAAAGTTCATTGGCCATTACTGGCAACACAATAGAATCATCAGATTATACTTCTTATGAAGGTATTGATATAAGTAGTTGCAATAATGGGCTAACAATTCTTAACAATAAATTAGCTATTACCCATGGAGGTAGAGGGATTGATCTTTACAATTGTAAAGGAAGCCTGCAAAATAGAGGCATTATTGCAAATAACTTTATATATGTTGGAGGATCTTCTCTTTCTTATGGCATATACATGCAAAGCTCAGAATACCAAAACATATATCATAATAACATAAATTTATCCAGTACATATACTAGTGGAACTGGTAGTGCTTTGTATGTATCTTCGGGGGGATATTTAAAATTAGTAAACAATATATTTGCTAATACAGGAGGTAGCTATTCGGTTTATTGTACATCGTCTCCAAATATTCAATCTTCTAATTACAATGACTTATATAGTTCAGGAATAAATCTTGCATTTTGGGATGATGAAATACAAATGCTAGCTCAGTGGCAAGATAAAACAGGACAAGATGCAAATTCATTTTCTATTGATCCAATGTATGTTTCAAATGAAGATCTTCATGTAAG
This sequence comes from Bacteroidales bacterium, assembly GCA_030635365.1. GTDB lineage: Bacteria > Bacteroidota > Bacteroidia > Bacteroidales > UBA12077 > UBA12077. The sequence goes on along the minus strand of DAOVYZ010000023.1, from coordinate 5,168 downwards.
GCAGGCTTTATTGTATAAATCAGGGTTGGCTCTTTCTGAAATTGACAAAGATATTGATGGTGAAGACAGGGACTTAACCAGCCCTTGTATAGGTGCAGATGAATTTATTGCACCCCAAACAGATGCTGGAATAACTAACTTTACAAGCCCTGTTATTCCTTTTGCAACAGAAAACCAGGATATAGAAATTATACTTAAAAACTTTGGATTAGATACATTAAGAACTGTTGATATACATTGGGAATTTAATGGGTTGGCGCAACCAGATAACTCATGGTCAGGAAGTTTAATAACGGGTGATACAATAAGAATTCAGTTAGGAAATGTAAATTTTATAGCTAATACTGCAAATAGCATTAAAGTATGGGTTAATAATCCAAACAATACATTCGATGTAGATAATTCAAACGATACATTATCTGTTATTTTATATAAAGCTTTAGGAGGTACGTATACCATTGGTGGAACTACTCCCGTATTCCCAACAATTAAAGAAGCTGTAACTGTTATGCTTAACGGAGGGGTTACCCAGCCTGTAATTTTTAATATAAGAGAAGGAGTATATAAAGAAACTATATTTATAAACAATTTTCCAGGATCCTCTCTTGAAAATACTGTAACATTCCAATCTGAAGATATGGATAGCTCAAAAGTATCCATTGAAAATGAAACTGATACTTCAACATTTATCATAAGGCTTTCAGGGGTTTCAAATATAAACTTTAAAAACCTGACCATAAAAAATACAAACAGTGTTTATGCAAACCTTCTTGAGATAAAAAACAATTCAGGTCATATTACTATTGAAAATAATATACTTCATAATATTGGAGACAACTCCGGTGCATGTATTTATTCTGATGCAACAGAAAACAACAACATAATCATAAACAACAACAATATTTATGAAGGTAACTATGGGATATACATTCTAGGAAACTCAGGAGCAAGGGCAAAACAAAATAGTTTTAAAAACAACACTTTTTCTGGGCAAAGAAACTCTTGTATAAACTTATCATATGCAGAATCTCCTAAAATAGAAAATAATAATTTCATAAACATATTTGCAAATAATCCAACATATGCTTGTTACTTGTACTATTGTTCTGATAGTATTAAAATATCAAAAAACAAAATTGATTTACAAGCAAGTAATTATGGTTTATATCTTTACAGATGTACCATTTCTGGTTACAAAAGCAGGATAAGTAATAATTTTATTTCTGTTGGCCAGGTTGGTTCATATGGTATATACCTTAATTATTGTGAAAATATTAGCATGTATTTCAATAACATAAATGTGAATGGAGGAACAAACAGTAGGGGAATTTATTTCTATTATGGAAGTGGTAATACAATTTACAACAACAATATAATAACCAGTGGGCAAGGGTATGCAATATATCTTAACAATACAAGTAGCTTACTTACTTCAAATTATAATAATTTCTTTACTAATGGTACAAACCTGGCATATTGTTCAGGTGTAAGGCAATCATTGGAAGACTGGCAGTCTTATACAAATAAAGATGGAAATTCATTGTCCGTTGACCCATTATATACTTCAACTTCTGACCTTCATGTTAAAGAATACAAATTGAAAAGAGCAGGGTCTGCCGTTGGTATTACAGATGATATTGACAACCAACCAAGAAATTCAGGAAAGCCGGATATTGGAGCTGATGAATTTGATTTATTGCAAAGGGATATTGGAATAGTTGAAATACTAAACTTTGGAGCTGGTTTAAAAACAGTAAATGCCTTGCTAATGAATTTTGGTAGTGAAACCTTAACAACAACAAGCGTTGATTGGTCTGTAAATAGTGTTTTGCAAACTCCTGTTTTGTGGAGTGAAACTTTATTATCGGAAGACACATCTGAAGTAGCTCTTGGGATATACAACTTTCAGGATGGACAGGCATATATGATAAAAGTTTGGACTTCCAGTCCAAATGGTTTATCAGATGAAAATCATACTAACGATACACTAGTAATTGTAGGACAATCAACATCATTAAGCGGTATATATACGATTGGTGGTGCTACTCCTGATTATGCAAACTTTAATGATGCTGTTAGTGATTTAGTAAGCAGAGGGATAGCTGATTCTGTGATATTTGATGTAAGGGCAGGAGATTATAATGAACAGATCTTAATTCCGGAAATAGCCGGAGCCAATAAGCCTGATGCCATTGTATTTGAATCAGAATCAGGAGTTAATACTGATGTTGTTTTGCATTACGATTTATCTAATTCATCATATAATTATACTATACGGTTAGATGGTGCATCTTACATCACTTTTAAGAACATGTCTGTGAAAGCTAACAATAGCAATTATTCCAGAGTTATTTATTTAATAAATGGTTCAAACAACATTAGGTTTTTTAATACAATTATTGAAGGTTACAATACAAGCAGTTATAGTAACAACTATAGTCTGGTGTATAGCTATGAATCATTTAATCTGGAATTTTTAAATAATACATTTACCTATGGTAGTTATGGTATTAATTCAGAACATTATACAAGTTCTTATGGGCTTGTTATTCAAGGGAATAAATTTATGGATCAATGTTATCGTGCTTTATACCTTTTGAAAGAAATTTCGCCAAAGATATCAGGTAATGAAATCACTACCAATAGTTCTTACAATTCTTTTTGTGGAATCAATTTGCAAGTGTGCTATTCAGACTACGAAGTTTATAATAATAAAATTTTGTTGCAAAATAATGGTTATGGCGTGCGTTTCATTGCTTGCCAGTCAAATCCTACAGAACAAGGATTGGTTTACAACAACTTTATTACAGTTGGGTTTGGTTCAACTGCAATTGGAATACATGTAGAAAATTCATCACATATTAATATATATTACAATAATATATTAATTAACTCAACACACACTACTAATGGGAGAGGTATAGCTTTATATGATAGTGATTCAATTGATTTCAAAAACAATATCCTTTGCAATGCTGGCGGAGGGTATGCTATATATGTAAATTCTGCAAATATATTTACTGCTGATCATAATAATTATTATACAGAAGGAACTAATCTGGGTTATTTATCAGATAATATAGAGTCATTATCAGATTGGAAATTAATTACCAACCAGGATGAAAATTCTTTGTCGGTTAATCCGCAATACATATCCGATAATGATTTACATGTTAGCGAAGTTGCCTTGTACAATACGGGTATTAGTATTCCTGAAATATCCTTAGATATTGATGGAGAAAATCGTAATTCGGAATCACCCTGTATTGGAGCAGATGAATTTACAATTGATGCTTCGGATGCGGGGGTTACAGGTATAGGAATGTTTAAGGATGGACTGCAGGATCTTATTGCAGTTATTAAAAACTATGGGGCAGATACACTTAAATCTGTTGAGGTGAGGTGCCAGATTGATGATGCTGATTTTTCTACAATAAGCTGGACTGGGGAACTTTTAACTAATGACACAGTGTATGTAAACATGGGAAACACAACGTTTGTTAGTGGGCAGTCATATAAAATTAAATCGTGGACATCTTTGCCAAATGGAATAACAGATAGCAATGTAGAAAATGATACTTTATTAACAAATATATATCCTGCCATGAGTGGAGAGTATACCATTGGTGGAACAGCACCAAATTATAATACCTTTTATGATGCTGTTGAGGCTCTTAAAATATATGGTGTAGTTGATACTGTTTTATTTAAAGTAAGGCAGGGAACATACAATGAGCAAATTATAATACCTGAAATTGAAGGGGCAAACGATAAAAATAATATAGTTTTCACATCTGAAAGTGGTGACAGCACAGATGTTGAAATTGCTTACAGTGCAAATTCGTCGAATAATTATACAATTTTATTAGATGGAGCCAAGGGTATGACATTCAGAAGCCTTACCGTTAAAGCATTAGGGTCTTCTTATTCAAGAATAATAGAACTAAAAGGCTTAAGTGATAACATTAGTTTTACAAACAATATATTCGAGGGATACAATAATCTTTCTTCATCAACAACCAATAGTGTATCTGTCGCTTCATTTAATGGAAGGAATAAAAACATATCAATACTAAATAATATTTTTAATTATTCTTCTTACGCAATTTACCTTGAAAATGATATAACCTTTAATAATATTATTGTTAATGACAATACCTTTAATAACCAATCACGTTATGGTATTTATATAGAAAAATTTTCTGATGTTGAGGCAAACAATAACTTTTTTAATACCAATTCTCAAAGGACAGATTATTATGCTTTTGGACTTTTGCAATGTGAAAACCAATTAACGCTTAGCAATAACAAAATTTCAGTTCCTAATGGAGGAAGAGGAATTTATATCAATAATTATGAAGGCACAGAAATAGAAAGAGGGCTTATATCAAATAACTTTATTTCAATTGGGGGAACTTTAAATTCTGCAGGAATTTATTCTGCATCTTCAAATTATCTTAACATATACTATAATTCTGTAAATATCGTAAATACAAATATTTCAAGTAGGGCATTATATGAAAGTTATGGAGAAAACATAAATATTAAAAATAATAACCTGGTTAATCCAGGAGGTGCTTATAGTATTTATGTTCAAAATCCACAGGGGAATTTTGAAAGCGATCATAACAATTTATATACTAATGGAAGTACCCTGGCTTACTGGAATTCAGATATTAATAATCTTACGGATTGGCAATCGACAACCAGCAATGATATAAATTCTGTTTCAGCAGATCCAATGTATATATCGCAGGATGACCTGCATGTGAAGGAAATTCTTTTAGATGGTTCAGGGACACCAATTGCAGGTATATCAAATGATATTGATAGTGATCAGAGAAATGCAAGTACACCGGATATTGGGGCGGATGAATTTGAGCCTTTAGATTCAGATGCAGGAATTATTGCCATGGAAACACCTGTTAACCCATTTATGCATGGAGAAAATGAAATATCTGTTATTTTGAGGAATTTTGGAACTGACACTTTGAAAAGTGTTGATATTAATTGGGAATTTAATGGTGAGGCAGGTACTGTAAATAACTGGACAGGAAATTTATTACCTGCCCTGTCAACTCAAATTGTGTTGGGTAATAAAAACTTTGTGGCTGATACCGTTAACTATCTGAAAGCATGGACAAGCAACCCTGGAGGAAGTGCAGACT
>DAOVYZ010000010.1 GCA_030635365.1 Bacteroidales bacterium | reverse complement strand
ACGCCGGGTAAGCATACCGGATAAATTCAACATTTTCATTGCAATTTCATTACGCGTATGAAAATCAGCCATCAACCAGCCATCTAATTTTTTCTCTTTTAATTTATTTTGAATAGAATCAATATTCATACAGTACCCCTTAATAAATATACATTTTATAAATATATACGAGTTAAAGATTATAATGTCACATATAAATTCAATTTTGATTATAACAAAATTGCTAATTATAATCAAAATAAAATAGATGAATTACTTAACGATGAGGGTATAATAAGAAATAAGCTAAAGATAAATGCAACAATAAAAAATGCAAAGGTGTTTATTGAGGTTCAGAAGGAGTTTGGAACATTTGACAAGTATATATGGTCATTTACAAAAGGAAAGACTATAGTTAATAAATTGGAAAGTTTGGATAAAATGCCCGTAACATCTAACGAGTCGGATGCTATGAGCAAAAATTTAAAAAAACGTGGATTTTCATTTGTTGGCTCGACTATTTGCTATGCATTTATGCAAGCTGCAGGAATAGTAAATGATCATTTGGTAAATTGCTTTCGGTACAAGGAAATAAGCTATGATTAAAAACCCCGTTATTTGTGCAATCTCAACACCACAAGGTAATGGTGCCATAGCCATTATCCGTTTAACTGGTGACGAAGCAATTGCTATTTGTGACAAATTATTTACTTCAAACAAAAAAAAGCTAAAACTAAGTGAGCAGCCAGCCAATACTTTACACTATGGTGTTATAAAGGATGAAGAAAAGATTATTGACGAAGTAATAGTTTCATTATATAAAGCGCCACATTCATATACAGGTGAGAATATTGTGGAAGTATCGTGTCACGGATCACAATACATACAGCAACAAATACTACAACTTTTTATACGTAGTGGTGCTAAAATGGCAAAGCCCGGTGAGTTTACATTGCGTGCTTTTATAAATGGTAAAATGGACCTTTCGCAGGCAGAAGCTGTTGCAGATGTTATAGCTTCATCGTCGGCTACATCGCATAAAGTGGCAATACAACAAATGCGTGGTGGTTTTTCGAGCGAAATAGCCAATCTACGTGATCGTTTGTTGCATTTTATATCACTACTTGAGCTGGAACTGGATTTTAGCGAAGAGGATGTTGAATTTGCAGACAGAAAACAACTAAATGAGTTATTGAGCAATATTCAGATATTGATACTAAAACTGTTGAAGTCTTTTGACCTCGGTAATGTAATAAAAAATGGTGTTCCAGTTGCCATAGTTGGACACACTAATGTAGGTAAATCAACATTGCTAAACAAAATCCTTAATGAGGAAAAGGCTATTGTTTCCGAAATTGCAGGAACAACACGCGATGTTATCGAAGATGTTATAAATATTGAAGGAATCTTATTCCGATTTATAGATACTGCAGGAATTCGAGATACAGTTGACAAAATTGAATCAATAGGAATAGAAAGAACTTATGAAAGGATTGCAAAGGCTTCAATTGTACTTTTAATGGTAGATGCAACGGAAGGTTTGGATGATATAAAAAAGGCAGTTGAAACTATTAAAAATAAAATAGGAGAGGGTGATAAAAAATTGATAGTAGTTATTAATAAGATTGATAAAGCTGATAAAGAATTAGATGTTCAAACCTTATTGGAGGAACAGGATGTAATGATAAAATTGTCAGCTAAAACAGGAGAAAATATTGATCAATTAATTAATGAGCTTTTATCCGTTGTTAATTTAAGTGCATTAAATCAAAATGAAGTAGTTGTAACCAATGCCCGGCATTATGAAGTACTCCAAAAAGCATCAGAAGCATTACAACGTGCCATTGATGGTTTAAGTACCGGAATAACAGGCGACTTTCTTGCACAAGATATACGCGAAACACTTCACTATTTAGGAGAAATAACAGGTGAAATAACTACCGATGAGGTGCTGGGAAATATCTTTAAGAATTTCTGTATCGGAAAGTAAATATACATTACTTTATTTTCTTTTTTCTTTCTTTTACTTGATTATCAGCGTATTTTAGTATCAATAATTGTTGCCCAATTGTTGTTTTTTACTTATTTTTGTTGCCATATTGTTGCCCAAAACTAAATATTTGTTGCCCGGCAACAAAATGTGTTGGTGGAGGTGAAATTATGTTACATAAAGATATGTAAAGATATGTAAAGATATGTAAAGATATGTAAAGATATATTAAGATATATTTAGATATAAAAGATAATAAATTAGGTTTATATGAGTAGTAATATAAGGATTTCTAAAATATGCCAGTACTGTGGAAAAGAATTTATTGCTAAAACTACGGTAACAAAATTCTGTGGTGATGCTTGCGCAAAAAGAGCCTATAAGAAAAGAAAAAGGGAAGAGAAAGTAATGAAAGTAAACCCGGTTGAAAAGCAACAAATGGAATACAACCAATCCAAAATAAAAGATAAGGAGTTCTTAAGCATAGAAGAGACCTGCACATTGTTAGGAGCAAGCAGGATGACTATTTACCGTCAGATTAAGCAGGGAAATATTAAAGCTGCTAAACTTGGTAGGCGAACGATTATAAAAAGGTCTGAAATTGATAAATTATTTGCATAATGAAAGTAACACTTAGGCAACGAGAAAAAAGTGGTAAGATTAGCCTTTACTTAGATTATTATCACAGTGGGAAACGAAAATATGAATATTTACGTTTATATCTTACTCCTAAACCCAAAAATAAAGAAGAACGTGATTCGAATAAGAAGACCATGCAACTTGCTGAGAACATAAGGGCAAAACGCCTGTTAGAATTGCAAAATGATATTTATGGTTTTGCTGATAAAGAAAAGTTGAATGGCAATTTTCTCAATTATTTTGAGATACTTGCTGAGAAACGAAAAAATAGTGGTGGTAATTATGGCAACTGGAGGAGTGCATTTAAACATTTAGAGAAATTTTCTAAAGCAAATGTGAAATTCTCAGAAATCAATAACAAATGGTTAGAAGATTTAAAAGAATATCTGTTGTATGAAGCCAAAACCAAAAACAAAAAGAACTTGTCACATAATTCTTGTGTATCTTATTTTAATAAAGTACGTGCATCATTAAAGCAAGCTGTAAAAGATGGTATAATTGCAAAAAATCCTGCACAGGAAGTTGATGGAATCAAAGAAGATGAAACGAAAAGGGAATTTCTAACATTGGAGGAATTAAAAAGGGCATTGAATGAACAATGTGAAGTTTCGGTCTTGAAACAAGCCTTTATTTTTAGCTGTCTTACGGGCTTACGTTTTTCTGATATTGAAAAACTTACTTGGTCAGAGATACAACATTCTAATGAGAATGGTTATTATATCAGATTTAAGCAAAGAAAAACCAAAGGTGAAGAAACACTCCCTATTTCGGAGGATGCAGTTAAAATATTGGGTGACAGATTATCCGGTAACGAAAAGGTTTTTGTTGATTTAACATACAGTGATTATAACAACCATAAATTACGTGAATGGATAATACGTTCTGGTATAGAAAAAGATATTACTTTTCATTGTGCAAGGCATACGTACGCAACATTACAATTAACTTTAGGCACTGACATTTATACCGTAAAAAAACTTTTAGGGCATAAAAGCTTAAGGACAACCGAAGTATATGCAAAGATAATAGACCAAAAGAAAAAGGATGCTGCTAATGCAATAAAACTTGATTTAGAAAATGGAGAACCAATTAATTGAAAGCGAAAATAAGAGTATTCAACTTATATATAAAATTATAGAAAGGAATCCTCAAAAGTATAATGAGTTTATTCAACGATTAAATAATTATAAACTACCAAAAAATATTGATTCCAATAGGCTGCTTTTTTATTGTCTTATATACAATAGTATTGCTTTAGACAAGATATGTTTTGATGCTATAAAAGTAGAGTATCGTCCTGTTTTCTTAAATCGTTGGTCTGATATTAATAGAAAATCAATTTGCTTATTATTAAAAACAGGTAAGGAAAGATATGAAAAGGCAAAAAATAAAGATGCTATCATAAATTTACCAGTGACAGAACAGCAAGAAATTGATAATATAAATACATTTCTTAGTAACAATGGAGATAAGAAAATTTATACTGCATTAGATAATTATATAAACAGGGGGGTGATTCATGTTTTTGATGGCTTAAGTGAAAAGGATATTAAGGACAGTATTAATAACTCACTTAAATCAGAAGAATTCTATGGACTTGATATAAACTTTATTAAAGATGAAATGTTCAGGCGCATTCATATGATTTCAATGGATTTAGGTTCAAAAAAAGTCAAAAGGTTTTTAAATTATTTTAATTCGGCTACACCAATTGAAGAAATAGAATATAAATGTATTTACAAACCATTTTTTTTGGCTTTACTTGATTACAGGGATCGTTCAATTAAGCCTCACCCTGTCCTTTATGCTATCATTGACGAACTGGCAATAGTAAAATGATGCAAAGACAAGCATAAGAACCTAAAAAACAAGTATTGCCCATTATTTGACATATATTCCCTGAAAGTGCAAGGACAAAACCGTATTAAGTTCGTGTCAAGTCCAAGCGATAACAGATTTATAAACTTAAATATCTCATAAAATGGGCAAAATTAATCAAGGTGTATTAGGTGGTTTCTCCGGCAAGGTCGGAAACATCATAGGTGGAACATGGAAAGGAATTGATTACATGCGTATCAAGCCTTCCAGTGTTACCAACCCAAGAACTCAGGGTCAACTTGACCAGCGTTCCAAATTCTCTAAAGTGTTGAATTTCCTTCAACCAATGTCTGATTTCTTAAGGGTAGGTTTTAAGAACTATGCAATAAAAATGACACAGTTCAATAGTGCCATGTCCTACAACTTGAATAATGCAATTACCGGAGCTTATCCGAATTTCACAATTGATTATTCAATGGCATTGGTGACTAGAGGATCATTAATGGGTGCAACCAATACAAATGCGGTATCTGATAATTCAGAAGAGGTTGAATTTGCATGGTCAGACAATTCAGGTTATGGCAATGCAAAACCAACTGATAAAGCACTGTTATTAGTTTACAATCCGGTTAAGGATATGGCTATTTTTGATACTGCAGGAGCTTCCAGGTCAACCGGGACACAAATATTATCTGTACCTGCAGAATTTGCCGGAGACGATGTTGAGGCATTTATCGGGTTCATATCAGAAGATGGAAAAGAAGTTGCTAACAGCGTTTATATTGGCTCTGTAACCGTTGCTTAGTAGGATTAACGTTTTCTTTGAACCGCTGCAATTATGTAGCGGTTTTTTTATGTCTGTATATTTCCACCAACCAATAAAAAGTAACGTTTCTACCGGTAAAAACGTTACATTTTGTATATTTTCCTCATTTCGAGTAGGGTCACTAAGCAAATTAGAAATTATTTATAAAGCACTTTGAGAACAAATGGATTATTCACATTACCTTCCAAGACCAATTAAGTTTGAATAACCATCGGGTTTCTAAAAAATTAATAAACAACATTTTATTTGTCGTAATTATTTACTAAATTTACGACAATATTTTGCTTAAAAACACATGGAATCAATTGATAAACATATAATTGGGAAAATTAAAAAAGCGAGAAGAGGCTCGGTGTTTTTTATTGAAGATTTTTTGCGCTTTGGTTCATCAATGGCAGTTGGAAAAGCACTGGAGCGACTGGTTGAAAAAGATGAAATTTCACGTGTAGCAAGAGGAATGTATGCGTGCTTGAAAACACATGAACTATTTGGCAAAGTACAGCCTACTGTCGAAGAAATTGCCAAAGCAATTGCTAAAAGAGATAAAGCCAGGATTACTCCAACCGGTGTAATGGCTTTAAATGCGCTTGGTTTATCAACGCAAATTCCGCTAAACATCGTATACTTAACTGATGGTTCAGCTCGCACTGTAAAAATTGGTAAACGAACCATTAAGTTCAAAAAAACATCGCCAAAAAATCTGGCAGCAATAGGGACAATTAGCAGTCTGGTAGTTCAGGCACTAAAGGAAATAGGCAAAGACAAAGTAACGGAAGATGAAATAAAAATTATTCTTACACACTTAAAGAAAGAAGAATCACACCGTTTAGAACACGATATCAAACTAGCTCCTGAATGGATTCGAATTATTATGCGTAAAGCATTAAACAATCAAGATAATGAACAGGTGGTATAATACTTCAGATGCTGATAAGCAAATAGCTTATAACCAAATACATGAAAAGACCAGCCTGCCAGCTTATGCAGTTGAAAAGGATTGGTGGGTAGTGCAAACCCTTGCCATTCTATTCGAAATGAAAATTGGAGAACACTTGGTGTTTAAGGGAGGTACTTCGTTAAGTAAATCCTGGGAAGTAATAGAAAGATTTTCAGAAGATATCGACCTGGCAGTTCATCGCTCGTTTTTTGGGTTTGAGGGGGAATTAGGTAAGAGTCAACGAACTAAACTCAGAAAAGCTGCCAATACTTATATAACAAAAACTTTATATCAGGAACTACAAAAAGCTTTTAAAGCAAAAGGGTTAACTGGTGTCAGAATAGACCTGGAGAAAATAACATCGAGAGACCAAGACCCGATTATAATTTACGTTTATTATCCGAATATAATTGAATCGCCTGGATATATTCAACCAAGGGTTCAAATAGAAATTGGCTGCCGTTCTTTACGAGAACCGTTTGAAAACCGACCCATCATTTCTATGCTAGATCAGTCTTATCAGGAAGCAACATTTGCTCAAATTCCTGTGCAAATACCTTCAGTACTGCCTGAACGTACTTTTTTAGAAAAGATATTTTTGTTGCATGAGGAATTTCAACGTCCGGAAGAAAAAGTAAGAGTTGATAGGTTAAGCAGGCACTTATACGATATTTATCAAATATCAAAAACTGCACAGACCGATAAAGCACTTGAAGATAAATCTTTATACGAAACTATTGTAAAGCATCGTCATAACTTCACCAAATTGGGAGGAGTTGATTATAATTTACATCAACCTCAAACGATTGACTTCTTGCCTCCTGCCAAATTAATTCAAGCTTGGGAAACCGATTATAAAACAATGCAGGAACAAATGATTCATGGTGACTCTCCCAGATTTGAAGAACTTATTGATTTATTGACAATATTAAAAGAAAGAATCAATTCACTTCAATGGAAAATGGATATTAAGTTTTAAAAAAACGTTTTATATCTCAAATCGCGATATACGATATTTTCCTATTTTTGTCATGCATTATCTCTTACTTGGATAGTTTTTGTTGCCTATTTGTTGCCCAATCTACATAAGTGATTGATAAACAATGCAGGGTTACTTTCTGTATCGATAATTAATTCCATATTTTTCCTTCTTTGCTATACTCTTTTTCAATTCCATCAAGAATAATTTCCTGGCTAATTTGGTTTGTTTCTTTTGACAATGCCTGCAAACACGAATATTGCATAACATTCATTATTGCTGAACCTGACAATACATATTTTTTCGCAATATCACGGAAGTTGATATCTTTTATTTCAACTTGAGAAGGGAAAGCCATACTCCATAGTTTTAGCCTTTCTTTTTCACTTGGCATAGAGAAATGGATGACAGAATGGAAACGCCTGACAAATGCCTCATCAATATTGTTTCTAAAATTAGTAGCTAAAATCACTAAACCGTTAAAGTTTTCTATTCGCTGTAATAAGTAAGCAGCTTCCTGGTTGGCGTATTTATCATGGGCGTCTCTGACATTGGTACGCTTGCTGAATAAGGCATCGGCTTCATCAAAAAACAATATCCAATCTTTATTTTCAGCTTTGTTAAAAAGATTGGCAAGATTTTTCTCTGTTTCTCCCACGAATTTGGAAATTACCATTGATAAATCTATTTTAAAGACATCCTTTTTAGTCAATTTACCAAGAAGAGTAGCAGTTAAAGTTTTTCCTGTACCCGGTGGTCCAAAAAAGAGAGCCCGGTAGCCGGGTTTAAGTTTTCGATCCATACCCCATTTCGACATGAGAGTATCATTATGTTTTATCCATATTTCAAGTTCATCAATTTGTTTCAATGTGACCTCATTTAGTACCAGATCATCCCATTCCATACCTGTAGTAAGATACTGTGCCGGAAACTCCATGTTAAATTTTGGATGTGAAACTTTTCCTGTTTTAAATAATTCCAAATATTCATACGACATGATAATCTTACCGCTGATCCAGGGATCACCAGGGTCAGTATCTTCAATCCATAAAATATTTTGTTTGGCAAATAGATGGTTAATACTAAAAATTTGTTCACATTGAATTCTCTTCTTTAAATTTTTTTCAGCTAGAATAAACAATGCTGTTTCGGCTGTTGGAATAAATCCTCGGTGGTTCTTGCCCCGTGCACCTCCTATTTGAGGAAATTCACCCTGGTTATTTATGTATTGATAAATTATCTCGTCAAAAAAAACTGGGTTCAGGTGAGGTGCCAAGGCTATGATTAACACGACAACTTCTTCATACGATAATAAATTACCGGAGATAAAATTCATTAGCGGGGAATTGACTAATTTTGTATCAGGTAAAGGAATTGTTGATAATTCTTGTTTTCTTTCGTTGCTTGCAAAGGTATTTTTCAATCTCTCCTGCATTACTTCTTTTAAGAAATCAAGGTAAAGTTGCATTGACTTTGACATAATATTATTATATGAGAGTTTATTAACACTTGAAACTATGAGTCAAGTGCTTGCTATCTTTAAAATTATTTTTCTTGTTCCGTATCTTCACCCGATTGCTTTGAAAGGGCATTTTTTTGAAAAAACGGCTGGACATTACTTTCTTCTTTATTTTCCGCATTTTTTGAAATAAAGGGCTGCTCTTTTTTGTTAATAAGTTTATTTTGAGCACGATAATGAGGTTTTCGAAATAGTTTCATTGTTTTATATTAATTATTGTTACATATTAAATAGTGTTTCTGCAAAATCATCGCCGGCTAATATTTTTTCAAATACTTCGGTAAGTGATGGAGCTAAGTACAAGCAGCTATCTATGTCTAAATCGTTAGAGAATGCATAGAAAATTGAAAAATTACCTTTTCCCATTGTCCCCGCAGGATCATAGAAATAAATCCCTTGACTGCCATCATCTCCAAAAACCAGCATCCCGGGGATGTATTCCATGAAAAACTCATTGATATTATGGCCAATAATATAATCCATTGGTTCCATGTGAATGGATGATTTGGAACCATACAAGGTTGAACCACTTGAGTAAAGCATAAGCTGTTTATAATCAAAAGGTAAAGAAATCGAGAATTCGTTTTCAACTTCTTCAATCATTTGTGGTAGGCAACCTTTTACCTTTACCCAATCTGGAGATGAAAGTCCTTTAATTAAATCTAGTATCTTTTTCTTCATATTTTTTCTTTTTATGGTTTCCAATCCCCAAAAATTCTAGTTAATGCAGCTGTATCACCAGTAGCTTCAATATTCCGGTAAAGTTTACTGAAATATGTATCTGATTCTGATAAAAGTGATGTTGCTTTCTCATTAGGTACACCAGCTTTTTTCAAGTCACTTAGCAATAGTGAACGTTCATCAGCATATGTTCGGGTTGCTCTACCACTCTTCCTTGCAGTTTGCAAGGCATTAACGGTCTGGTGTGGTGACCCCATGTGGGAGTCCCTGATAAGGATCGCTGGACATTCACCTCGCGAATACCCTGAAATTCCCATGTCCTTTGCCCATTTATCCTGTATTCCATGATGCGATTGAAAGAAGCTATTAGTGGCATTTTCGGAATTTTTCATTGTTGTGTGACTTCCTGTAGTATACTCTTTAACAATAGTATTATCAGGTTTTTTAAAATGCCATAGCCCGTCCACCTTTGAGGGTGTGCCCGGTCCTTTACTTCCCTTGATAATCGCGCTATCCAACCTTTTTTGCAAATCCTTTAAACTTTTTGCATCTTCAATTGCATCAATTGCAGGAGTTAGATTACGTCTACGACTCGGATGATGAAGGTATTCCCGTAACCCTCTATGTGTTGGTGGTACATCAATCCGATCCATTAGTTTTTGCAACCTCAGTATTTCCTGTTCAGATGGCAAATATTTTAAGGGTATACATGTGCTGGCACATAATGTCAAAACTTTTCTTACTTTTGAAGACATACTTGCATATAATCCTCTTGCGCTTTTATTTACCAATAAGGCTTGACGGGTTTCCAGATTTAGTCCTCGTTCCCAACCACGGGTCTTACTGTCTAATCGTATACCACCTGAACGAACTTTGAGTGCCCGTGATAATGCTAAAGGCCCAGCAGTAAGTACAACTGTTACGCCCAAACCTATCCATGCATGTTTTAAAGCTTTTTCAGCTTGATCTAAGGGAATACCTCTTATATCATGGTGAATATCTAATCTAGCCATTCTAACTATTGCCTGAGCATCAAAAACATTATTTACACCCATTCCAATTCCAACAGCTATATCAATTGCCCCTATAACTAATCCCCCAACACCGGGAACAAGCATTGCAGCTATTGATAATATACCCAAACCTACAAGCAACAGCCCATTATTTACATCCCTTTCAATTCTTTCTTTCCAATGCCAATTCACTATAACTTTAGCAAGAAATGGGTTTTTGTCAGCAGTAATTTCGCTATTTAAGACTTGTCCAATAGTTGTGTATGGAGGAAAAATACTTATTCCTAACCTTTTTCTGGCCTCAACATAAACTTCTTTCGAATAATCCAACCAATGGTATTTATCATTATCAAGATCCTTTTTTACTCTGTCAAAGTCAGCTAAAGCCTGGGTTAATTTATCTTTCTCATCCTTTGATATTTTACTGTTAAGGCTTCTATCCCCTTCATCCATCATGAATTCATAAGCATCCCATAAATAATGCAAGTCATCCCTCGTTACAATTTTACCATCATACTCAATTTCATCATAATATCCATCTTCCAAGTCGTAGATTAATAGTTTCAAATCATAGGCACCTTCAAACATTTTATTTGCGTAATTATCTTTAGCTTGATCATAGTTGGCCAGAATATCTTCAATTTTATCGCGATTTTCCTTTAGCATATCCAGAGCGACTTCTTTTAGCATTGGTTTCCATTTGGTCTCAATGAATTCATCTGCATATTCGACCCAGTTTTTTATAATCTCAGCTATTCTATTATAATCAACTTCGATACGCCTTCTAAGTATTTCTTTTATTTTTGAACGTTCTTGTTCAATTGTTTTTTTGAAATTATTTAGATGAATTCCCATATCTACCAACAGTATTAACCCACCTAATACAGGAGGGGCTTCAATAGCTTTAACAACTTTATCAATAGCTATTAGGTATTCATTACCTATACTTCTGTTGGTTTGAATATTATATAAGAACTGATAACAAGCATCTGACATTTTTGTGGATATGTCATAATATTCCACGGGATTCTCTGCAATGGCATGGTAAACTTCACCTAAATCCTGAAAATCATTATTTGTAAATTTATCTTGCATAGATTGATTATTTTGCTGATTGGTCCATGCAATAAAATATATTTGGCGGATAAGATCGAATTTTGTTTTTTCAAATGTCGCTTGTATCAATGCTGCTTTGTATTCAGGTGATTCATCAGCATTTTTTAGGAATTGGGTAACTAGATGATCCAGAAGATCAGATTTATACGTATCAATATTTAGATTTTCTAGCCAAACATCAGGAGCTAGGCCACTAATTGTCCATTGATCCAGCACGTATTTAATGATGAGATCAGGAACATCAAATTTTATAAATTCTGACAGAATCCCTTCCCTTTTCTTTTCAATTTCCTTTTCGTCAATAGCTGGTTTGAAATCATCAAGAGCAAAATTATCAGGCATGAATTTTAACCCTTTGAGTTTTCCTGTCCAAAAATACAAGAATTTTTCGCTATGTGACCTCATAACATCCTCGGTAAACAATTGCTTGTTGTCTAAAGTAAAATTGAATACCTTTTTATTGAGATCAATAATATTTAATTGCAAAGCCCCATGAACCGACTGAAATTCAGATACTTCATCATTTAGGAGATCAAGGGTCCATTCGTATTGATCGTAATCCCCTGCATCCATGATGCTTTTCGGTATCCAGGTGAATAAATCATCATACATCTTGGGTAGTACTACATTCCAATCAATAAAAGAACCATCAATGCTATACGTGTCCATTAGATATTTTTCAAGCTTTGACAATATATAGGTATTTTGAACTGCTTTTGTCCTCTTGTCAATTAACTGAAAAAAATTAAGCATTTTAGGTTCCCCGTAACCGGACCAGGCTTCAATATCCTTTGTCAGGAGTTTTCTAATCAAGTTTGATTTTAAGAATGTAGGCGTTTCATATACTGCATAATCACCAGGGTATAATATGTCTTCAATCCTTTTTAATAATAGAGCATTCGAATCAGAGTTTGATTGTAAACGTGCTAAGGTATCTTCACTTAATACCGGGGTAATCCAAACAATTTCTCCTTTAAAATTAATGACAATTAAATAATTTGGTATCGGATTTTTATCATCTTTCTGTAAAGATGGTACCTGTTTCCTTTGTATACTTTTGCCTTGTTGAACGGTATGAGTCAATTCATGCGCAAGTAATCGCTTACCATCAGATGATGCAGGGTTGTAATTGTTCTCTTTGAAGTAAATATCATTTCCATGTGCAAAAGCGAGTGCATTGAGATTTTTGCATAAGTTGGAGGCCTTTTGATTAGCGTGTATCCTTACATTACCAAAATCAGCGTTAAAACTGTTTTCCATGCTTGCTCTCACTTCTGATTGCATTGGGCTGCCTTTGCCTTTTTCTGATTGTAATTCTGATTCGAGAGATATAGGTTCATTGGCTGTTACTTTTTCATCTATTCCTTGCGAGGCAGTATTTAAGGCCTTTTTCTGGAAAGATGTGCTTTCATCAGCAGCTGAAGCTGTATAAAACCCGCTGAAATATGATACTGGGCTGATTTTTTCTATCACTTCACTGGATACTCCACTATTGCCATCAATTGTGTGAATCATGTCACCATTAACTCCTACAATAATGTTATGATGTTGGTAGGGTTGGTCAATGTATCCTATATCACCTTTCCTTGGATAATCTGTGGGTGTGAATATTGAACTTCCAAGAATTCCAATACCGGGTTTCCAATCAGGAACAGGAATACCTGCTTTTTTATATACCCATCCGGTAAATATCCCACACCAATGAGGCAGTCCGGGCTTGTTATATTTTACTACATCTTCTGGCCAAACATCAGGAGCTGAGAGTTTGAATATTTCCCAAAGTAAATCACCACCATTCCTGAGAGCCAATTCATTATCTGATCCAAAAGATTGTCTAGCTTTTATTCTTCCTACCATTGATCTGGCAAAAGACACAATGAGTTCCCGTTTAGATTGCCCGCTTATTATTGTATCATCTGCAATTAACCTATTAATCCTCTCGACATCCTCGCATTCAGTGCATGAACGCCCTATGTCATCTTCACCATTTGAAGTAATGCTAGAATACAATGCAGGTGCTTCATCGGAATTGTTTTCCTGGTCATTATCATCAATTTTTTGAACGATTTGCCTTATTTGGCAACAATCACATTTTAGTCGGGATGCATTGTTAATAATAGGTGTATGATTTGTTTGGTTCCGGTTTACTTCATGATCATTTCTCTTGTTTACCTGATCATCCATGTGTTTGGAACTAACTACCTTGTCGGCCATGTTATCGGCTTCTTTTTCATACATGTCATCTCTTTTCCCAATCTCAAGTTTCGGATTGATTTCATCCTCTGTTGAAACCTTGTTCAAAGTATCGCTGGAAGAGGAAAAAATACCATTGCGCTGTAAAGTGAAAAAAGGCTCATCTTTTTTCTGTGCTGTAGGCGTTGGTATTTTTTTTGCCGTATCTTTCAATTTGTTGTAATTAATTCCATTCTACATAAAACAAATCTTTCAACCATGGTAATTGAATAATTGAATAATTCCATGGAAGTTGATCCAACAGGATATCCATGGATTTTTTTTCAATAATTAATCTATTATCAGTATCCAGGATCAGTTTTCCTTCACGTTGTATAAATCCTTCTCTTAATCCATCCGTGCTTGTATTTTTAAGTGCTTTCCAATGAGATATACAGGCTTTGAGCAGAGTTTCGCTTTCTTTTTTCATCTTGTTAGTGAGACGGATATGCCTACTAACAGGTTGATACATAGGTGTCCCTATCATGAATTTCTCCATGATGAGTTGATAATCAGTCGGATGCTCTTTTTTAGTTGCCAAATAATATAGCAAGTGGATAGCAATATCTCTTTCCTCTTCACCTTTAAAATTGTTTTTGTCCACCAGATTAAAGTCATTAAAAAAGTATTGGAGGAAAGGATGTAATAATATCAATCCGGCATGCTGCACGAAAATACCTTCCTGAAGTACTTTGCCCTCTTTTTCTGATACTTTTTTTTCTTGCTCACTTATTTTCATCTGTGCTTCTGTGGATTGAGGAGATGAGAAATATTCCTGTGTAAATATTTCATTAGCCTTTGAAAGAAGAAGAGCTTGTTTTTCGGAAATCGTTATGGCAACTCCAAAAGATTTCTCTGAAAGAATAAACTGTTGTAGTTCAAGTAAGACTTTCTCAAGGACATTACTCATTGGCTTTTGCATCTGAGTCAACTTATCCTTGTGGATTGGTTTTATTTCCTCCGGGAATATTTTAGGAAATAACAGATCAAGAAAAAGAATTATAAACCCGGGTGAAAATTGCTTTATAAGCCTTTCCGGCCATATGCTTTTTTGAAATGCAAATTCAAAAAACAATTGCCGGCACTGATCTTTTTTTTTCTTGATGCTTTGCAACAAAATTTTTTCGTCAAACCATGTATCTTTCACGGAAGCATACCACGGGAGAAAACCTGTATTTAAGTAATAAAAAAAAACATTAATGTATTTTTCATTGATATCTGATATCCTAACCTGCTCTTTTTCATCAGCGTAATTAACAGTTGTTGTGTACTGACTAGAAGGATTTTCCGGGAATGTAGCCTGTATCTTTTTAGATAAGCCCTGTTGGAACTGTTCTGAAAACAAGGTGATAAGCTCTTCAGGAGTTTGACTGAAGGATAGTGCTTCTATATCTATATCAATATCCAGGGTGTTCATTGCAGTGTATTGTTCAAGAGAAGACGATGAACTACATATATCTTCCACAATTGGGAAAAGGTGGTTTTCAAGAAAATCTCTTATATTTTCCTGTATGTTTTTAACATGCCTTTCCGAAGGCACATCAATATCTAGGTTTATTTTATGAATGATATGTTTAGCAGGATTTCCCATTATTAATCTCTATTGATTATAATATTGGGTTATCAGTTCTATTAGTTTTTTCGTTTTATCGGTTATTTCTTTTTCTTGCACCGGTATACTTGTAATAAATTCCTCAAGATAACCGGATATTGTTTTATTTTTATCCAATCGCTTTAGTTGCGATGCTAATTCGGGGACTAATTCAATAAGTTTGTCATAGATCGAAATCAACTTATCTTTTGCTGTTGATGATATTTTATCAGCACAACGGATTGCAATGGCCGTTAAACGCATCAAGGCCTGGAGAATCGGAGTAAGTATTTTATCATCAATATTATAGTCAGTATTATTCATGAAATAAGTTGATATCAGTTCATCAACTTTATTGAGAATAGTTGTTTGAAATACTGCTTTGTTATAGTTTTCAGCGTTCCTGATGCTCCAGTTAATAATGCTTGCAGTATTATTATATAATTTACCGGCATTTTGATTCCTGGATGCCCTGAGTAATTTTTTTAGTTCCTCTGATGCCAATATCTGTATTTCTGCAACCAATAAATTCTCCAAATTAGCACCACAATCCGTGTCAGGAAGATCCTTAATCATTTTTTCAATATTGATTTTCTTGGATAGAGAGTTTTTACAAACAGAATTTTTTGCGGTCAAGGTAATGACAAGTTCTTTAATGCCTGCCTCTTTGAGTTTATTCAGGTCCAAACGTTCCTGAAAAGGCAATTCATGTTGTACATCATTTCGGGATACTATATCCCCGAAATTCCAGTCATAACTAATCCCTGATAAATTTTCAGGATTTGAACGATTTATCAGTTGTAGCGTCAGGTAGTTCCCTTCTTTAAAATACTTCATATCGAATTTTGCCTGAGGGTATTTTAATACTGCAATTTTACAATCAACAGGTTTATCATTGACTTTAAAATGAATTAGCTTGTCAAATTGAGTAACATTTGCTGGTATAAAATGATATTTGCCATCCATTTTTGCCACACTTTCCGGTTCTTCTTCTGAGCTCACAATGCCATTGCCGGGAACTACTGTAAAAGGCATAGGCTTATGATTGGAACAAACCAGCCTTTTAGGAAGGCTTAGTGATAATTTTTGGTCATCAGGAAGCTTTATCTGTAATGAAAATTCATCCTTGCATGCTCCATGAATAGCTGTAAGTTTAACTGTTACAACACTATATCCTAATTCGATAAGTCGGGCTTTGTTGTACTTATATATAAATGGTTCTTTACTGGTAGTTTCCTTTTGATTACCATCCCCAAAATCCCAGATGTATGAATATTTGTTATTATTATCATCTGAAAGATTAGTAAAGGTTATGTATAATATGTTTCCGGGTTGATCGTCTTCTTTATATTTAAAATTTGACTTAGGTGTTTTAAATACTGTAATTTGACAATCTGTAACCTGTTTATTGATGGTAAATGAAATTTCTGTTCCAAATTTATTTGCGGGAACTTTTGATGGATCAAAGTAAGTTTTTCCACCATCTTCAATAATAGTCTTTGTTAATTCGGCTGATGTTTCAACTTTTCCATCAGCAGGGTATTTAGTAAATTCCAGCCTGGTATCTTTTGAACAGGTTTCAGATTTCGGCAGGCTAAGAATATACCTGGGCTGAGGCATAATAAAATTTACCGGGGGACAATGACTTGCCAGCATATAAGGCAGGCAAAAGTCGGCTACTACGGATTTTTCGGAAGGTTTATATGTATCAAGGATATCTTTATTCTCACACCATTCTTTAAGTATAGATGCAATTTTTGCTTCAAAGTATGTTCTCTCAGCACTTATTTTATCAATTTGTTTGTATTGAAAAAACTTATCTAGCTCCTCACTATAGTTTACCATATCTTTATTATCAAACATATATTTGGCAAATACTGTTTCATCGGCAAATTTTATATCGTCGGTTGCATTATTCCAATCTAATGAATCTACTTCCTTATATGCACCCAGGTATTTTTCATCTCTGAGGTAAGCTAAAGAAGGGGATTCCCAGGATAATGACTCATCTGCTTTTTCCGGCTT
>DAOVYZ010000071.1 GCA_030635365.1 Bacteroidales bacterium | reverse complement strand
AAATCAATTATTGATAAAAACGAAACAAGCTGTTATCCTTATAAGATAGAAAATGGAATTGTAAGTTTTAATGAAACTTTAAATGCAATTTTAAAAGATTTAAATATTGTTACATCTTCCATTATTTCAGCAAAATTTCATAATACAATAGTTAATGTTATTAATGATGTTGTAAATCAAATTAAAAAAGATACAGGAATAAATAAGGTTGTTCTTTCGGGTGGAGTATTTCAAAATACTTATTTGCTCGAAAAGTCAATTCATATTCTTACTGAAAATAATTTCGAAGTCTATACAAATCACTTAACACCACCAAACGATGGTGGGATTGCTTTAGGACAATTAATTATAGCATCTAAAAATATGTAATTATGTGTTTAAGTATTCCGGGCAAAGTCATAAAGATAAATTCTGAATTAGCAGAAGTATCAGTAGGTGGGACAATTGTAAAGATTGGAATGCAAATGGTGGATGGTGTTAAAGAAGGAGATTACGTTCTTGTTCATGCCGGTTTTGCTTTGCAAAAGATTGACGAAAAAGAAGCACTGGAAACCTTGCAGCTTTTACGTGAGATGAATGAGTAAATAAGTATGCGGTTTGCAGTTTGCAGGAAACAGTTAAAATCAGTGTTAATATGAAACATTAAACCTAGCCTGCCAAAGGCAGGTAAAAAATTTGAAACTTTAAGATGATGAAATTTATTGACGAATATCGGGACGTCAAAATTGTACAAAACATTTCAAGTAAATTGAAGGAATTTGATGATAAAGAAATTTCTTTAATGGAAGTTTGTGGTGGGCATACTATGGCGATTTATCGTTTTGGGATACAGTCATTAGTGCCGGATAATATTAAATTGATTTCCGGCCCGGGTTGTCCGGTTTGTGTATCAGGAATTGATTTTATTAATCGGGCAATAGAATTATCCAAAATTAAAGATGTTATTATAACGACATATGGAGACTTAATTAGAGTCCCCGGCTCGAATAGTAGTCTTGAAAAAGAAAGATCCCAAGGAGCCGATATTCGAATTGTATATTCTACTCTTGAAGCACTTAATATTGCCAGATCAAATACAAATAAAAGTGTAATTTTTCTCGGTATAGGTTTTGAAACAACAGCACCAGCTTCTGCTGTTGCTATAAAGGAGGCATATAAAAATAATATATCAAACTTTTATTTGTTAAGTGCGCATAAAATAATGCCGCCTGTAATGGAAGCTTTGTTAAATGACGAGGTAAAAATTGATGGATTTATTTGTCCGGGCCATGTAAGTACAATAACAGGATCTAATATATATAGTTTTATACCTGATAAATATAAGATAGCTTGTGTTATAGCAGGTTTTGAGCCAGTGGATATGATACAATCTATATATATGCTTGCAAAACAAATAACCGATAATGATCAAAAAGTTGAGATTCAATATTCCAGAGCAGTATCCAGAAATGGAAATGAGAAGGCTCAAAAAATAATGGGTGAAATATTTGAAACAAGAAATGATTTTTGGAGAGGTATTGGGGAAATAGGGAATAGTGGGTTAAAATTAAGAAAGAAATTTTTACAGTATGATGCAGAGCAAGTTTTTGATATTAAACTGGAATCAAAAGGAGAAAATAAAGTTTGTATTTGCGGGGATATTTTAAGAGGATTAAAAACGCCTAAAGATTGTAAATTATTTGGTATGGTATGTTCACCTGACAATCCTATTGGAGCTTGCATGGTTTCTAACGAGGGAGCTTGCCATGCTTATTATAAATACAGGAAGTATGAATAAATTTATAACCTTAAATCACGGGAGCGGAGGCCGTGCTTCACAGGACTTAATAAGAAATGTATTTATTAAGGCTTTTGGGAATATGGATTCAATTTTAACTGACTCTGCGGTTTTAAAAAATGCACCTAAAGATAAATTGGCTCTTACTACAGATTCTTTTGTAGTTGAGCCATTGTTTTTTCCGGGAGGAGATATAGGTAAATTAGCTGTTTGCGGAACAGTAAATGATATAGTAGTCTCTGGAGCAGTACCGAAATATATAACAGCTTCATTTATTTTAGAAGAAGGATATCCTATAAAAGATTTGCAAGATATTGTGAAATCTATGGCATGGCAAGCAAAACAGGCAAATGTTAGCATTGTTGCAGGAGATACAAAAGTTGTTCAAAAAGGTAAATGTGATGGTGTATTTATAAATACCGCAGGTATTGGATTTTTTGAAAATGGTAATTCTGGAATTAGTACTGGCGGTAGTATTAAAGTTGGAGATAAAATAATTATCAATGGTTTTATAGGTGATCATTCGATTGCTATATTAGGTGCTCGCAATGAACTGGAATTCGAAACAAATGTTAAATCAGACTGTGCTTGTTTAAATGAATTGATCCAGGATATTTTAAAGGAAGGTATACAAATAAAATTTATGCGAGATGTTACTCGTGGCGGATTAGCAACAGTTCTAAATGAGCTGGTAGAAATTATTCAGAAGGGAGTTGAAATTGAGGAGAATGAGGTTCCTGTTAGAGATTCTGTAAAAGGTTTATGCGAAATATTAGGTTTTGACCCACTATATCTTGCAAATGAAGGGAAAGTATTAATGCTGGTAAGTTCCGAGGAAGCAAATAAGGCTATAGAAATATTGAAAAAGAATTCGCTTGGGATTAATAGTAGTATCATTGGTGAGGTAGTTGAAGATCAGAAACCAAAAGTTGTTGGTAAAACCAAGATTGGCGGAAAAAGAATAATTAATATGCTTCAAGGCGAACAGTTGCCACGAATTTGTTGACAAAGACAGATGGTTAATAAATTGAACTTGGAACTTTAAACTAAATAGTCATGCATGAACTAAAGATAGCCGAAGAACTAATAGGTATAATAAAAGAAGTAGCTAAAACAGAGAATCTGAAAAAGGTTACTAAAGTAAATATACAATTTGGACAAATGATACAGATTGTACCAGATATTTTTCGATGTGTTTTTGAGGGAGGCGTAAAAGGAACAGTAGCCAAAAGAGCACAACTATATTTGGAAATATTACCAATAAAAGTTGTATGTAAGAAGTGCCGGATAGAAACAGAATTAGAGGAATTGTTATTTGTGTGTGATACATGTGGTTCAAATGATGTAGAATTGATTCAGGGGCGAGAAATAATTATTGAAAGTATTGAAGGGGAAAAGCAGCAAGAGACAGTAAGCAGAAAAAAGCAGGCAGTTTGCAGCTAATATGAAATTTTGAATTTGAAACCTTAAACCAAAATGCCATGGAAATCAAAATAATGAAAAATGTCCTTGATCGAAATAAGAACAAGGCAAATGAAGTAAGAGACCTGTTAAAACAGAAAAATGTTTTAATGGTAAATATAATAAGCTCACCGGGAGCAGGTAAAACAACTTTGCTTGAAAAGACGATTGGAAATTTAAAAGATAAATTTAAAATCGCTGTTATTGAAGGTGATATTTCAACAGATCGTGATGCACAGAGATTAAAGAATCATGGGATTCCTATTGTTGTAATAAATACAGAAGGAGGATGCCATCTTGATTCACATAGTATATCCAAGGTATTACCAGAATTTGATTTGGATAATCTGGATATAATATTTGTGGAGAATGTAGGCAACCTTGTCTGCCCTTCTCATTTTGATTTGGGCGAAACATTTAAGCTCGCCGTAGTTAGTATTACAGAAGGAGATGATAAACCAATTAAATATCCTATGCTATTTCGGGAAGCAAGGGCTATATTATTGAATAAGTTGGACTTGATAGAGTATACCAATTTTAATAAAAAGGTTTTTTATAATGATTTAAACAATGTTAATGGAAAGATTCCTTTATTTGAGGTTTCATTTACAAAAAATGAAGGAGTTGATCAATGGTATAATTGGATTTCGTCTCAAATTTCTTCAAAATAATATAGCTGAGGTTTATATTGCAGTGTAAAGTGAATTGCTCATTAAGCTGCAATTTATTTTTGAAATAATTATTTTATGGGCATTATCTTTATTATAGGAACTTTCCAGGCATTTTTTCTAGAATTCATTCTTTTAAATAAAAAAAACAAATTTCTTTGGCTATGATATAAATAAATGTTGATTTTAGTGTAAATTTTGTGTTCTTGCCTGCTGGCAAGCAGGTTGGTGTCCTTGCCTGTCAAAGAATTTGTTCGGCAGACAGGTTTGTGGTTATTCTTTTTTTGCCACTAAAACACTAAATCTCTAAGTATCACAAAAAAAGTATAATCACATTAGTTTAAATCACAGCCATTATGATGAATCTAGGGCTTATTCTGTAAAAAATCCTGCATCATTTTATATGGATTTAACCATTACTTATAAAAAGAACAAACCAAAATATACAGGCGCATGGGCATTGCAAATAAAGAATTTATTGTTAAACCCGCCTACTTTTGAGGATATATATACATTATAAGACAGGTGATATTGAAGAATTTAATTTGGGAGCTATAATTCCATCATTAAGTTATAAAATAGAATTTTAGGATCTCCTTATTATTGGTTATAATTAAAAAAGTATCTCAATTTAATGAGATGCTTTTTTAAATAATATGTTGATTTATTATGCCTTAGTCATTTTCTGAACTGTTTGTGTTTGAGTTTCTGTATGTTCGGATAGAATTCTTAATGAATTTCCACCTTTAATATTTCTCATTTGATTATTTTCAAGTATTTCCTTTAGATTTAACTTAGTTGTGTTTTGTAAAGTTTTCATGGGTTTGTTTTTTAGTTGATTACTATTTTATAAAAGTACATATTTATAATCAATAATACTCTTCTGTTCGAATATTCTCTATTGCAACGCCTTTATTTTTTAAAATGGGAAGAACCTCATTTACCATATTGCTATTTCCACAAACATAATATAGTGTATTATTGCCGAGTTGAACTTGCTTAAGGTAATCGGTTACCCTTCCATTAAAATCGCCTGTATCATCTTTTGAAGTACATAAAATATATCGACTTGCCTTGTAATCAGAGTGAGCATAAGCTTCGTTTGCATATTGCACACCATGTAAAATTGTATAATCAATGTTTGGGTAAGTACGTACAAAACTATGAAATGGTGCAATTCCAGTACCTGAAGCAATAAAAACATATTGATGCGAACATATTTCTTCTTTCCTCAAAATCATGCTTCCTTCAGGGTTTTTAATAACAAGCGAATGTTCTGAATTGAGATGTTTTAATATAGCTGAAAGATAACCGTCGGGTAATTCTTTAACCAGAATTTCCAGGAAATCATCCTGTTCAGCACTATACACAGAGTATTCTCGTAGCTCTTCAGAGTTTTCTAATCCAATAGTAATATATTGCCCTGTTTTAAATTCAATACCGTTTCTATCTAATCTTAGAATGTAAGTATCATTTGTTAAATTACGTATTTCCTGTATGGTGTGTGTTTTATTCAGTAAGCTTGTTTGTGTTGTTTGCATAATCTCAGTTGTAATGTTAAAATAATGCTAACAATGTTTAATCAACATTGTTTAAAATAATATTTTACACAAATACACATTGTAGCTTGCATGCTATAATCAAGAACCAGCCTAAAAAGCAGGTAAGTTAAGATGATAAAGTATGAATTTATTGAAAAACAATGCTTTGTAATTTAAAATATTATTACTAATTTCATATTTGCTTACCTAAGAACGTACATATTGAACTGCAAAAGGAGTATTATTTAATAATTTAACATTAAACCATTTTTGTATTTGATTAATTGGTCGTTTCAGTTGGAACTAAATTGATTGAAATGTATGTAACAAATTTTATAATTAATAAAAAGTTTAAATAATTTTTTGTGCTATTAAATGATGTATTGTAATACAGCAATAGGATTTATTAACCTTGAAATTAAATATTAACCAAAAACTAATTATTATGAATTTAACTTTTAAAAGGGTGTCAGGGTATACCCTGATTTTAGCAGTAGTTGCTGGGTTGGTCCATTCTTTCTTGCAAATAAATCAAAATCAGCAAGTAGAAGGTTCGTTAGAATTAACCCATTCAACAAAACAAGAAACTTTTAATGTTTATAACGGAGAGCAAAATGAAATATTTGTTCGTATTAGGAGTAATAAGTATGAAATTGTTGAGGCAGTTGAGTATTATCCTTATTTAGATCATGATGGAAAAATGATCTTAATGAAAGATTACACTTTAGATGATTCTCCCGGGAATCCAATGCTACCATACATTAGGAAAGACATAGCTTTACCACCTGCAGCAAAACCTAATTCGATCAAATTGGAGATTGTCCAACGAAAAGAAATTGAAGTTCCAGATGAAATTGTTATTGCCCCTGCTCCTCCATATTTACTGGATCAGGATTCGATTATTGTGGAAAGAGAAAATTTTGGATGGGAATTAAGTAAATGGGGTGAAAGGAAAAAAATCAGAGAAGGGAAAAATATTGAAATCTATGAAAAAGATGAATTTTATCCTGTCGATTATTGTAAAGTAAATGCAAGCGGACAGCTAAGGAAATGGAAGGCTGCATCTTTAATATTTTATCCGGTAAGATACAATCCCGTAAGTTCAAAATTAGTATTAACCGAAGAAATACTTGTAAAAATTACATTTGAAAAAGACAGGGAATACCTGGCAAAAGAAAAATCATTAGAATTATTACGTGATGATAAATTTGATAAAAGGGCAAAAAAGATATTTGTAAATTATAATCAAGCAAAGGTTTGGTATCAGAATGCTATTTCAGATAGCAAATCAAAGCAAATTGAAGATCCTAATTTTACAATTGTTACTACCGATGCAATTTATACTAATAGTACTCAATTAGCTAATTTCTGTTTTCATAAGCAAGATTTGGGTTTTACTGTAATGGTGGTTACAGAACATGATAATCATACAGTGTCAGGAATGCCCGGAGCATATGTGTTTACAGATGCTGCTGGTGGTTATGAAGATGTAATAGGTGAAAATCCTAATCAGACAGATGAAAAAATAAGAAAATGGCTCCAGGATAATTACCTGGCATTGGGCATAGAATATGTACTGTTAATGGGTAATCCCGATCCTGATAATGTTGAAGATGGTGATTTGGTAGGAGATATTCCTATGCAAATATGTTGGACTGCTCTGGATGGAGATTATCCAACGGATTACTATTTTGCCGATTTGACAGGAAATTGGAATCTTGATGGTGATGAGTATATTGGAGAAAAGTACCCACCAACTGACCCTGCATTAGGATATTCAGTATCAAGTCTTGACCCTCTGGTTACTGCAAATAACTTTTGTGTTAGATGGGAAGGAGTTATTCATCTTGAAGATGCCGCGGCTCCTGTATATACGTATCTTGCAGGATCGTGTGAGGGGCAATTGAAAGTTTGGATTGATGAGGATAATGATGGGTTTGATAATATTGATGTTGTTGTAGATGACGCCGTTGAACACCTTACATGGTTTTTATATGGAGGTAAAATGCTAAGTGATGGAGATTACCCGGTTAAAATAGAATATACCCAATCCGGTGATGATGCATTTTGCAGCTTGGAGGCTGGAGCCAACGGAGGATCAGCTCAACTTATGCACGATGATGGTACGGGAAACTTTGTTGCAAATCTTGAAGCTGATTATTTTAATAACAATGACTTTAGTGGAGCAGCTGTATTTGAAAATGTTGAAAACCCCGATGTGGAATATATTATAGATGGTGACAGAGGAGTTGGAGGTGTTGATTTTTATCCTGAACTTATTGTAGGGCGTATTCCTTTTTATGGTGAAGATGAAGATGCAGATGGTAATCCGGATTATAACATATTAGATGGTATCTTATCTAAAATAATGGCATACGAAAATGCTTTAGCACAGGATGAGGACTGGAGGAGAAGGGTATTGATTTCAACTCCTCATATGTATGGAGATATTGCTGATTATGAGGGAGGGGAGTATCTGAGAGATCAAATTGCACCTACATCATTATGGGACTGGTATAGGATACATGACGAAGATTACGGTGTGGCAGCGGAAGTAACAACAGGTTGTTCTGCTGCTGAAACCGCGGATGGATGGAACGACCCTGCAGATCCGAATGATGGAAGGGGAGTAGTGATGTGGCGTACTCATGGTTCACAAACAGGGGCCTCTCATGTTTTAACAGATGGCAATATAGGCGATTTAGATGATAATTTCCCTTCAATAATGCTCCAAACTACTTGTAAAAATGGTCTTCCTGAAGCATCTTTATCGGGTGGTGTGTGGCATTATCCTTTTGGGTATTCTTTATTAAGGCATGGAGCGATTTCTAGTTTCTGTTCTACGCGAAATTCATCCGGGGGGCTTTTTAATTCGGCACTTATTAATATTGATCATAAAAACAACCCGTATTTAATGTACTTTCTTGCAAAAGGAGTGTTTAACAATAATCGGCTTGGCGATGTGTTAATGCATATTAAAGCCTGTGATGCTTTATTTGAAGGTTCGTGGAATCAGATTTTTAATTACAATTTATATGGAGACCCAACACTTTCTTTATTTGGGCATAGGTTAAAAACTACTAACGAGATTGTCTTTTTATTGGATGGCTCCGGAAGTATGTTAAGCGAGGGTAAATGGGATGCTGCAGTAGATGCAACAGTGTTATTTTATGATTTACAAAAAGCATTAAGGCATCCCGCATTTGATGATAAATATAATACTGTTGTTTTCAGGTGGGGCTGTAACTCTGATGATGATAATACAACTACGGTACCTCCTGGGACAGGGATGAAAGACCTTTCAATACCTATCGATGCTGCTACTTTAGTACCATACGAACCGGAAAATACGAATTGTACACCTATAGGTAGCGGCCTTCAAATGGCAATTGATCAATTTGATTTGGGTTCCGAAGAAAGTTTTTATTCCAATAAAACTATATTACTCCTAAGTGATGGGAAACAGAATAGGGGTATCGATCCCCTGTTAATTGATGTTCCTGACGAGATAAAGGTGCAGGCAATTGGACTTGGTGAAGATTATATTGAGCCTGAGACTATTCGTGATATTGCTGAAGCATCAGGTGGAGATTATAGAATTACTCCTACACCGCGTGAAGTGGAAGATTTCTTTCTTCAGATATTATGTAATACTTCATGGAAATTACAAAATATTCCGGTTGTAGGTACAACAGTTACTATTGATCAGGATATTGCGGTATTTGTTGTAGCCTGGGATGACCCTGCTGATGCAATTTCTTTTGACCTTGCCCCTCCCGGAGCTATTGGCAACATTACTCCGGCAAATACTGGTACTTTTGCGCCAATGGAAGTGGAATATCATGCTCCGGATCCTGGAGAAACACATGCCTATTATGTATGTAAAAATATTCAGGCTGATCAGATAGGCGACTGGCAATTTGTAAATATTAATAATGCAGGAGTTGCAGTTCCTGTGGCTGATGTTTTGTTAAAAGTTGTTGAAGATCCACGGGTAATTGCTGATTTCTCGTTTGATCCGTCCGATCATTTTATCTCGCAACCAATAGTTTTACAAGCAACCTTAACAGAAAACGGAAGGCCGTTATCGGGACTTACTGATGTGTATGCAGAACTTCAGTCTACACCCAATTATGCTATTGGTGATTTGCTGGCAGAAAATAGCCCGGCAGATAATTACCCGGTACAACCAACAAGTAAATCTGATAAAACACTCAGAGCTCATTATTTGCAGGGAGTAATGGAGAATAAAAACATAGAATCACTTAACAATTCGCCATTAACTAAAATTGTACTGAAAGACGATGGTGTTGGATATGATTTAAGAGCAGGTGATGGAATATATACAGGTGCATATTCAAATACAGATAACGAAGGAAGTTATACTTTTGAATTTTATGCTAAAGGTACAAATACTGCAGGCCATCAATTTACCAGAAGCGAAACTTTATCTGAATATGTTAAGTTTCAAGCTGCTTCATCTACATCAGACGTAAAAGTAGTATCGCAGGTAAAGGGAGCCGACAATTTAACAAGCAGTTCAGTCAGTGTAAGTGTTAAATCTTCTAAAGGTTCTTATTTAGGTCCATTCCGTGCTGATAAAATAAAATTTATTACCAGTAACGGGAAACTTGATTCATCATATACTGATAAATTAAACGGAACATATATTTTCAAACTGGTTCATGCATCGGATTTTAAACCCAAGATTACACTAGTTGTGGGCGATGCTGTTATTAAAGATAACATGTTAGTAAAAATAAGATTGATTGATCAGGTATGGTTTAGGCTGATTTTACTTTTCTTACTTTT
>DAOVYZ010000375.1 GCA_030635365.1 Bacteroidales bacterium | reverse complement strand
GGATTACAACTCTTTTCATGAGTGATAACGAATAAATGCGGCTCAGCGGGGGAACTCTTTTTAAAGAAACCGGTTAAGTTTATAAACGAAGGCAGAGCCTTAAAACATATTGACGACTTAGGCACAGCCTAAGCCGAACGGGGAATTAAACCTAGAATATTGCTTTTCCAAAGCAATGGTAAGTGCAACTTACCTAAAATAAAAGGGCGTAGTTACGCTATCGCTAACTTAGTGAAACTTTCTCATGAACGAAGTGAATAAACTTTGCCGAGCTGGAGTTTCAAAAAGATAATCAATTACTCCAGATGTATAGCACCCGGCAGAAACTGCTCCTGCCATTGTTAATCCTAAATGATAAACATTGTTATTTTTTGTATTCATGATCAGTTATTATTTTTCTTTCTTCTTTCTTTTATCTTTTCTCTTTTGTCTTTTCTCTTTTAGTTATTTTGCTTTATTGTAGTTATTATAAATTACAGCAACTAATAGCATGAGTATAAAAAAGAATACCAATTTGGCTGCTTCTGCTATAATTACGATTAAATCTCCACCTCTAAGGAAAATATCGTAAAAGCCGTTTAACCCCCAGTATAATGGTGAGAATTGGCTAATGATTTTAATTGTGTGTGGCATAACATATACAGGAACCCAGATTCCTCCTAATGCAGCAAATATTATTATTGATACTGCACCAAATGTAGCTGCTTGTTCATGTGTTGTTGCAATCGTTCCAATTGCAACTCCATATCCTGTTGCTGCAAGTCCTGAAGCCAATGCCATTACAGCTAATGCTATTTTATGCGGGCCTATCTCTAATTGTGGTAAACCCATGGTGGGCATTAGGTAAACTCCAACCAGGAGCATTAATATAAATTGAAAAAATGCAACACCAAGAAAAATGAATATTTTACTAAACATAACGGTAATAAATGATCCCGGCATGGTTTTTAACCTGAAAGCACTTCCATCATCCCGCTCTTTAATTATATTACCTGCCATAGGTAACACAATAAAAAATATTGTGAACATAGTCCATGCAGGTACATTATGTTGTACAGGATTTGGTAGTATATTAATTTCTTCTGTTGAAGCATATATTTCTTTGTATTTTATTGTCTCGAAACTTTCAAATTTTATAGGTTCCTGTCCGGGAATCAGTTTAGCCAATGCTTCTGAGAAGTTTTTAAAGAACATTTCAATTTCAAGTTGTGATGTAAATTCTTTGAGTGAGCTCATCACCATATTCTGAAATGATTGATTAGTGGCCGGGTCAATATAGATTGTTATATTAATTGTACTTTTTCTTGTTCTTTTCCTGGTCCCCGGAATGTTTATTGATTTAAACGATTTATTAATTAATGCATTTACATTTCCTCTAATTGCTTCGGTAGCTCTTTCCGGGATAATTATTGCTATCTTATAATTACCTTTCGCTAC
The DNA here is from genome assembly GCA_030635365.1 of Bacteroidales bacterium. Taxonomy (GTDB): domain Bacteria; phylum Bacteroidota; class Bacteroidia; order Bacteroidales; family UBA12077; genus UBA12077. The sequence goes on along the minus strand of DAOVYZ010000375.1, from coordinate 2,781 downwards.
TAATTCTTCCGCTAGTTTATTGGTAACTTTTGCACCATCTATTTCTTCTACTATCTGAAAAAATTCTGATTCGTACAGGCCTTTCCTGATAGCCTCACCTAAACTGTCTTTGTCGTTATTAATAAGTATCATTGAGATGTTAACTTCCTTAACAGTTCTAAATGTAGCATCCTGAATTAAAGTCATTATTATAATTAGTACTATTGGCATAATAAATAATATTGCCAAACCGGCCCTATCTCTAATAAGTACTAATAATTCTTTATATATTGATGATAATAATCTTAACATATCTGGTATTTTTACTCGTCTCTTAATGCTCTTCCTGTAATATTTAAAAAGATACTTTCTAAATCGGTATATTCTTCTTTGCTTTTTATGAGTTCTTTTGGCTTTCCTTCAGTAATGATATTGCCTTTATCAATTATCGCAACCTTAGAGCAGAAATTTTCAGCTTCCTCCATATAATGAGAAGTATATATGATTGTTGTTCCTTCTTTGTTGATATTTCTAAGGTGATCTAAAATAACATTTCTGGATTGTACATCAATACCAACTGTAGGTTCATCAAGATATATAATCTTAGGTTTATGCAGAATTCCGGCAATAAGATTAATACGCCTTTTCATTCCTCCGGAAAATGTCTTTATACGCCTGTTGGCATTTTTTTCTAACCCGAATAGTTCAAGGCATTCGTTTATTCTGGTTTTAAGGTATTTCCCTTTTAAACCATACATATGCCCAAAAAAAGTAAGATTTTCCCTGGCTGTTAATGATGGATAAAGGGCAATATCCTGTGGAACAACGCCAATAATGTTTTTTATTTTTTCTGCTGAATGTTGATAATCCATTCCATCAATGAATACATTTCCTGAGGTAGGTGCAAATAAACCGCAAAGTATTGATATGGTTGTAGTTTTTCCGGCTCCATTGGGGCCAAGCAAACCATATATTTCTCCATTATCGATATCCAGGTTTATATTATCAATAGCAGGTTCATTAGAGCCTTTATAATACTTTGTAAGTTTTTTTAGTTCAATTATATGCTGACTTTCGGGCATTATTTTATTAGTTTCTTTAATTCAGTGAAAAACTTTTCTTCATCGTTGGCTATATCTAACATTAGGTTTGCAACTGTATTGTAACTATCAGGATCTGATGATCGCCCTTTACAGGTTTTTGCTGCTAAAGATGAGAAATTCCTCCACTTATCACCAATTTTTGTCATTTTTTTTGACATTTCATTATACTTGTCATTTTCCATAATCCCGGCTACCTCTTGCAGAAACGCTGCATAAATAAACCTGAACCCGGCACCTCCTGTTCCAATTTCTTCAAGCATCCTAACCATTTGTGCTAAATATGATGCAGCTTTTTTAGGGCCAAGTTTTTCAGGCCAGTTTCTTAATCTTTTAGCTAAATATCTTATTCCTTTTACTCCAAACAATGGTACCGGGATATTGAGCATCCATTCTGAGGTTTGTTTAATTCCTTTAATAATTGCGGGTTTAATATCAATTTTTTCAGGAATACTTATCGGGTAGTACATTTTGCCGTTTGGGCTTAATGGGCCTTTAGCATACCTTACTTTTTTTAGTTCATCGTATGTTAAGGTTGTAGGATATTCCATTACGGGGTCACTTATAAGATATGTATTATCTTCCTTACCATAAATTGCCATATTATGGGCATTAAAATGGAATCGATAAGCAGGAGGGAAGTATGAAAGATGAAATACTCCTGCCTGGATTCCTACCGGCAGATTTTGTTCAAGTACTTTATCCAGCTCATCCATTGCTCGTTTAGGTTGTTTTCTAAATGATTGTTTTTTCATTTTAATTCCTAAGCGTTTTGCAGCACGGGCGAATATCATTCCAGGTACCGGGCGAAATGATGCTAACGGAATTCCGTTTACTTTTACAAATGGCATATAGGCAAAAAAGTAACCTCCTCCAATTCCAAATATCATAGCTTCGCTTAATTTTATTCCATGGTAATTAAGTAAACTGGATATTACTCCATTTTCGCAATGCCCTGCTGGTATATGTTCAAAATCTAATTTCATACTATTTTTCAGGTTTAAAGTTTAATAATTCATCAACACTTATGCCAAAAACTTTTGCATAATTTTCTAATTGTTCTTCTTTAAGTTTATTAAATCCTTTCGGTTTTAAATGTTTTTTTACCTTCCATTTTGATATTTCAACATAATCTGCAAGTAAAGCAATATTCATCTGGTTTTTAGCCATAAAATGCATTATCGGGCTGGCTTTTCCTGTATTTATTTTTTGACCGGCCAGTTCTACACTTTCGTGAATGTCTTCCCATGCAAGCTCATTAACAATATTTTTGGGTTCCCATCCTTTGCTGAATGTTTTTACATATTTTCCATCTTTGTCTACAGCATATTGAACTTCCCGGCTAATTCCACCGGTTATTCCTTCGTCTTGTGGGACTTTATCTTTTTCCATATCTTTTTAGTTTCTAGTTTTATATATTTACCTGATACTAAATTGTATTATTTGTTTCTTTTTTAATGTATTAAATGCGTAAATGCGTAAATGTTTAAATGCTTAAATGATCAAATGTTATTTTGCATAAGATGTATTTTTTGCTTTTGTCATTACCTGCCTGCCGCAGGCTGGTTTTTGTTATTTCATTTGCTTCTTTCAACAGTCTTAATAGTTCTTTTCTTTAAATTTTCAATAAATATTTCCTTTTCTGTCATTATTCAATCATTTTAACATTTAAGCATTATTTATTATATTCACTCATCTAAAT
>DAOVYZ010000405.1 GCA_030635365.1 Bacteroidales bacterium | reverse complement strand
TACAAATAAAAGACCTGTTCAAGTCGTACGATAAAAATTATATTCTTGATAATATTAACTTAACAATATTAACAGGTTCAATTTATTACATAATAGGTGAAAATGGTTCTGGAAAAACCACTTTACTTAAAATAATTAGTGGTCTTTTATATTACGATAAAGGCGAAGTTTTTATTGATGGTGTACCGGTATCGAAAAGTAAAATTATCAAAAACTTAATAGGCTATTTAAGCCAGTCAAAAGGCTTACCTAGAGATTTAACCGTAAAGGAGTATTTAACGTTTCAGGCAAATACTCGGCGATGCGACAAACAATATGCCTTTGAATTACTAGAACATGCTCAATTAAATTTGAGCAGCGATAAAATGATTTATAAGTTGTCGGAAGGAAATCAACGAAAGCTAGCTGTTATTACTACTTTGCTGCATAAACCCCGACTTTTAATTATGGATGAACCTACTGTAGGTTTAGATCCGCTGGTTAGGGATGAGCTGTGTACCTATATTTCGAGCTTGAAGAAATTTGGACTAACTGCCATAATTGCTTCGCACTATCTTGAAGAAGCTGAAAAATTTGGGGATAAAATACTGTTACTTAGTAATGGTAAATTATTATATGAAGGCACACAAAGTGAATTTTACACTAAATATAAATTTGAAACAGGGCTTGAGTTAGAACTGATAAATAAAGAAGAAAATAGTGAATGTATTGAATTTATGGAAAAAAATAATATACCTTTTGCGAAGAGCTTTGATGAGAGATACGATAAAATTCGAATAATTGCATACGAATACAGTAACGAACATCTACCTTTTGTTGTCGATTTATTAAAACATAATTTCAATATAAAAAAAATAGCTTATATCGGCTATTCTTTAAATGATTTAGTTAAAAATGCCATAAGGTATAATTAGTATCCAGTAAATACTGTGGTTACTTACATTCCTACAGACAGCTATTTTGAATATTGTATTTCCCTATATAAGTGAAATATGATACTAATTTAAGCAGATTTTATATTCATTTTTATTATTTATGAATACGTATAAATTAACTACTAGGGTTTCATTAAAAAATGCTTTCGATACGTTAACAAAAGCACAGCGTTTTGATCTGGTATTACGTAAAACGGCTTTAATACCAATACAAAAAGCTGCAAATCGGATTGTGAATTATTGCAAACCTGAAGACAATGGAGTTAGTGTTGGCATTGGTACAGGCATTTTACCTATTTATATAGGAGGTAAGATGAAGCATCTGGAAATTTACGGAATTGAAGAAAATCCAAATTTGTTTGAAGTTGCAAAGGACAATCTTAATTTATGCTTTTGGGCAGGATGTGATTTTGAAGTAGAATTTGAAAATGCGGGTTTTACAAAATTGCCATTCGATGATGGAGTTGCTGATATTGTGTATTCATATAATTCAATGCATTTATGGACTCATCCTATACAAGTTATTAAGGAGTGTATTAGAATATGTAAACATGGCGGTACTATTTATATCGAAGATTTTAACCGAAATGTAGATGATAGTTATATTACGTTTATTTTACCATTCATTAAAGACGGTTCGCAGAGTTTCCTCGAGTCAATACGTTCAGGATATATTAAAGAAGAATTGGCCAAAATGCTTAAAATTACTAATACTGAATGGGATATTGTAGAAGATGATTTAAGTTTGATTTTAACTACTCAAAAGAAGTAAATAATTCGGAAAACGTAAAAATATCTGATCCCATTGAAAACATATGTAGAAAATATAAATGTTGGTATTGCACAATTTGCATGTAATTTAAATAAATACGAAAGCAATATTCGCAAGGCAAGGAAATTTATTTCAGAAGCATCTGAAAAGAATATTCAATTACTATGTTTACCTGAAGCTTTTGCAACATCAATGGATCTTGTAGGTATCGAATCGATTAGTGAAACTATTCCCGGCCGAACTTCAGATATTTTATGTGCTGAGGCAAAGGATAAAAATATATGTATTGTTGCCGGAATATTGGAAGTATATAATGAGAAATATTACAGTTCGGCAGTTTTTATAAATAACTTAGGAATTATTGAGGGAATTTACAGAAGAGTTCATCTTTTTACCTTGGAAAAACATTATTTAAGTAACGGAGACTCATTCAAAGTATTTGATACCACACTTGGAAAAATTGGTGTAATTATTGGTTATGATGTAAATTTCCCTGAATCGTGCCGACATTTTTTTATGCAAAAAGTTGAGCTTATTATTTGTCCAACACTTGTACCTTCTGAATTCGCTTATGTAACAAAAATAGCTGCTAAGGCAAGGGCCACTGAGAATTGTTGCTATTTTGCATTTGCTTCAGGAAAAGGTGACAATCAGTTTGCAGGTTTTCAATATATGGGTGATAGTGCAATTATTGGAAATCCATACTTCCTGGAAAAAGAACAATTTGATTTTATGGAGGGAGACGAAAATATTGTTACTGCCGAAAATAAAGATATTCTTATTTATTCAACACTTAAGCTTGGAAGATTACGAAAAATGATTGACAGTAATTCAACTTTGAATGATCTGCAAAAATCAACTTATCGTTTTTATAACCAGTAAAATGAAAGTTTTATTAATTGCAACAAATAAAATTAGAACTCCCAGGCCAGCATTACCGTTGGGTATTTCAATTCTTAGTTCGGTTTTAAAACGAAACGGATATACTGTTGAGTGCCTTGATTTATGCTGGGAAACGAAAGATCATGTTGCTGTAATAAATAAATTGAAAAACTTTAAACCTGATGTCGTTGGATTATCAATACGAAATATTGATAATTTAACATTCTTGGATCCTCAATTTTTTGGTTTTCAAATTAACAGAATTGTATTATGTTGCAGAAAATATTCAAATGCAATAGTTGTTCTGGGAGGTACAGGGTTTTCTGTTTGTTATGAACAGCTGTATAATTTTGTAGAACCAGATTTTGGTATTGTTGGCGAAGCTGAAGATTCATTTGTTCAATTATTGAATACCCTGAAATTAAAACAATATTCGTTCAGAAATATTTCAGGTTTGTGCTTTGTAAATGCGGAAAGGATTTTCACCAAAAACCCAATTAGTTGTAGTTTTAAACTTCATGAATCGGAAATTTCCGATAGAAGCATTTACAATAGTAACTACTTTAATCCCCATCAATCTTTATTAACAGAATTGGAAGAGGACAGGAGTTCAGTTATTGAAACAATTCAAACAAAAAGAGGCTGTAATTTGCAATGTTCATATTGTATTATAAAAAAAACCGAAGGAACAAAAATACGCTTAAAAACTCCTGAACAAGTAGTAAGTGAAATGAATGAAATAGTTGGTAATGGAGTAGGTGTACATGAACTCGAAATTATAGATGCTTCATTTAATAACCCTTTGGATCATGCTATTGAAATTTGCGAATATATAATTAGATCAGGGCTAAAAATAAAATGGTTTTGTCAATTAGCAATTCCGTTTATCACATCCGATTTTATTCAGCTTTTGGAAAAAAGTGGATGCTATAAAGTAGAATTAGGAACCGATGGCTTAAACGATAATACTTTATCAATTTTGGAAAAGGGATTTGATATGGATAAAGTTATAGAAATTGATACTATGTTGCATAAAAGTAAAATTTCATTTACACATTGTGTATTCTTTGGAGGCCCCGGCGACAATGGCAAATATTTTATAGAGTCGATACAAAATGTCAAAAGGTTGAAATCAAATCAGGTGTATGCAAATTTGGGAATACGAGCCTTTGGTAATACCAAATTATATGATATGGGTATTCAAAAGCAACTATTCTCGAACGAATATAATTATATGCTTCCAACATTTTATGTTGAGCCGGAATTATTGGATAATGCAGGTCATTTAAATCTATTGGATGAGTATGCAGTAAATAATAAAAATTGTTATTT
>DAOVYZ010000503.1 GCA_030635365.1 Bacteroidales bacterium | reverse complement strand
TCAGTGAACGATGTACCATACATATTCATCTCTTCACCAAGCTTTGTAATTAAATTAATATCTTCCTTTGATTCTAATTGGGATTTTAATTCTCTAACCAATGTTTGTATTAGATTCAGTTCTTCTTCAACTTTTGATACAATTTTATTGTCTTGTTTAATATGATATTCCTTTTCGTACTTAATAACATTAAGAATATCTCTTTCAATCTGGGATACTTGATTTACCATGCCTACTTCAACTTCTGTTTCATGAAGAAAGAAATAGCCCACAAAGCCAATTATTACTGAAATCACTAAAAGCATTCCGGTAAGTAGTGCCAATTTTGTAACTAATTTTAAGTCTTTGATTTTCATAACATTAATTTTTTATTGATTTTTAATTAAAAAAATGAGTAGTTTTGACTAAAAGCCAAAACCTACACCAACTCCATAAACTAATACCCAAATTCCTCCTTCAATATAATCTGTATAAATACCGGGAGCAATAGATAATTTGTTTAAGTGAAAATTATACGCTAGTCCAACTCTTACACCAAATTTGTGATGAAATCCTTCATCATGAGTTGTAGCATGAGCATCATGACTTTTTGCAAATTCTACAAATGGGCCAGTCATAAGTTTTATGTGGCCAATTTTATAACTTGCAAATAATCCTGTTAAGAATTCTGTCTCTTCAGCAAAAATTAATTCCCCAAAAAGACCTATGCCTAAATTATCTATATAGTACTCATAATCTAAGCCAAGAGAATAAGATGTAACATCATATTTGAAATTTGTTGAGGCACCATTAAAAATTGCAATATGGTGATGGTGCGATGGACTTTCATGATGTTTGTCATCGGCAGCATGTTCATTATGTTCATTATGCTCTTTATGCTGAGCATTTACAAATGAAAAAAATGATACACTTGTTAATACAAATAATAAACTGATTAATCTTTTCATTTTATTAGCTTATAAAGTTTAAATCATTGGGCATCTATTGTTTCATCAATAATCTCTGCTTTATTAGCTTCTATCAATGAAACTATATCATCCTGAGTAAATACCTTCACCATATCCAGAATCATTATAAATTTATCATCAACCTTTACCATTCCTGTAATAAACTCGGAACGGTACTTGCTTCCAATATTAGGGGGTGGCTGAATTTCGCTTTCATTAACTTCAAGTACTGATATTACAGCATCAACTAAAGAACCAACAAGGACTTTTTGATCATCAATTGTAATGTCCATTACAATTATGCAGGTTTTATCGGTAAAAACTGTTTCTGTCAAACCAAACTTAAGCCTGGTGTCAATTACAGGTAATACCGTACCACGCAAATTGATCACTCCTTTCATATAAACAGGAGCTTTCGGTACTTCGGTTATCTTTGCCATTTCAAGGATATTTAGTACCGAATCTACATGTGATGCAAATTCTTCATCTCCCAGTTTAAACGACAAATAGGAATCAATTTTAACATCAAATTTTTCCATATTTTCTTTTGTTTAGTTATTAATGAACTTTTAGCTATATATTTTAGTTAATACTTAAATTAGAAATTACATTACTACTAAAAAATTATTTCAATCCTGGTTAATCCTGCTAAAGCTGAATTCAAATCTTTATTCGCACCGGGATTGATGATATATTGCAGATCGGGTTGGATATATAACCATTCTGAAAGCTGAGTTTTGTATGTCAGTTCAATTGAAGTTTCATGCAAAAGCCTATTTGAATTAATTGCCAGTTTTCTATAATTATAGCCTACATGCGCGTAAGCAACACCAAATCCCAGAATATCATTTTCTCTTGATGGAATAAGTCCTATATAATTAAATCCTGCCCCAATATAAAAGTCATTGAAATTATATTTTGCAGGTGTCCATCCAAGTTGCAGAAATAGTTTTAATCCTTTTGAATGATCTTCTGATTTTTGTCCCAGGCATTGATTACCTAAAAAATATAACCCATAATTACAATTAACTGAATTTAATGTATCGTTATAATTAATGAATTCAGCCGTGTGATAATAAAATCCAAATTTGTAATTCCCTTTTAAATAATTGCTTTTATTATTTACAACCTCTAATTCAGAAATGGATAAAACTCCTTGTTCATTGCTAATAGATAAATCAAAATTGTATAAATCGCCACTTAGAGAACCCGGATCGCCATCATATATGGCTGTCTGAAAAGCTATTGACTCCGAAAAATCATACCTTGTAATAATACCTAATGCATTTTTAGGAAAAATCGGAACAGGAATATTTGCAGCAATAGTTGGAATAATACCAAATGAACTGTTGATGAATGTTGCACAATAATCATCTGCATTAAAGTCAGCATTCAGATCATGTACTCCAAAAAGAAAAGACAGGTTATGGAACGATTGTTTATACCAAAATTGATATAAATAGGTAAAGTTTCCATTTTCAATGTTTGATACAACCTGGAAATCTCCGATAAAAGTTTCTGATGGTTTTCCTCCATGAGTGTTTTGAATATTTAAAAATAATT
>DAOVYZ010000407.1 GCA_030635365.1 Bacteroidales bacterium | reverse complement strand
CACGTCTCCTCCATAATTCGATTCCATGCTCAATACAAAAATACCAGGGCTGGAGTCGCATAGAATTAAGGTTAGGGTCCGTGTATAATCGGCTCTGTTCCAATCCATAAAAGATTTTCCTTAGAATCAAACTCAAGTGAAATAATATTATCAGTTTGAATATCTAGAAAAGAGTTAAATTTTGTAATATCAAGTCCATCATATTTAAATATTCCCCCAGCTTTCAAGTAATTATTATTCCATGCAGCTATCCACACATTTCCATCAAGGTCTTCTTTAAAATCAAGAATCAGGCCTATATCATCATGAATGTCTATATTTTCACCATTTAAAACCTTTAATTTTTTTCTTTGAAAATTTATAAAAGTCTCATTGTTTTTACTGATATAAGCTGAACTAGTAAAATAATTATTTATAGGATGATTTAAAGATACCTGAACCAATGATTTTGTATTTGGGATATATTTATATAAGCCATTTCCATTTGTGAATATTAAAACAAAGCTGCTATCTTCTAAAAAACCATCTACCTGAAGCCTCTGGCTTATATTATTTAAATTCTCGTGAAAAGATATGAACTCATTTCCATTATAAATAGATAACCCATCTTCAGTACCAATAAATAGTAAATTATACTTTTCGGAAAAATAGATATTTTTTACATCGTTTGAAATTAAACCATCCTGCGTATTGAAAGTAACAATTTCTTTACCATTTAATTTAGAAATACCTCCATCATTACAGCCAACCCATATACATCCATCTTTACTTTCAGTAATAGCCCATACATCATCACCAGCTAGTCCATTAATAGAAGAAATTATCTCGAAGTTTTTTCCATCGAATTTAGCAAGTCCCGCATTTGTACCTATCCATAAAAATCCTCTACTATCTTTATACAAATCCCGGATGCAATTGTCAGGAAGCCCATCATTAATAGTATAGTTTTTACAGAAAAATTGTTGTGCAATCGTGAGGTGACTTGAAAACAACAGAAATGCTAATATAGAATATAGTTTATGCTTCATCTTCTTCGTTATCGCATTCAGGATCAGAACTTTTAGTAAGCTCTTTTAAAAAATCCTCATTTCTTCGTGTTGCAACATCAAGCTGTACCCCATTTTCAAGAGTAACTATATATCCTTCTGCCTTACTATAAGATTTTATATAATTCATATTTACTAAATATGATTTATGGATTCTGAAAAACAATTTTTCAGGTAATAATTCTTCGATACCTTTAAGAGGCCGTGCCACTAAAATTGCTTCATTCCTATTCGTAAAAATTTTGCAATAACTTTCTTCTGCCTGGCAATAAACTATATTGTTAACCTTTTCCAGTTGAAAACCATCTAATGTAGGTAAAGCAATTTTGTTAAAGTTTCCAGGATCACTATTAATATTATTTAAAAAAACTTCAATCTGGTCAACATTTGAAGATTTGCCTTTCTTCTTTTCTAAACGTACCAGTACATCTCTTAAATCAATATAATTAATTGGTTTTAAGAGGTAATCTAAAGCAGCGAACTTTATAGCATCAATTGCATAGTGTTTATATGCTGTAGTGAAAATTACTTCAAAATCGTATATATCAAAGTAATCAAAAAGTTTAAAACCATTTTCTTCAGGCATTTCTATATCAAGAAAAACAATATCAGGTTTATGCTTATTAATGGCAAATACACCTTTTTTAACAGAATCTGCTAAAAAGAGCATTTCAATTTTAGTATCAAAATAGCGTTTAATAATTTTTGCCAGTGCTTCCCTGGCATTCTTTTCATCGTCTATAATTATACAGGTCTTCATTTATTCTTTTTCTGTTTTTTTGAATGCTAATTTAAAGATACTTGATAAATAATAGATATCAAAATGAAAAAAAGGAAATTAATCCTCATTGTCATTAAAGCGTATATGATATTGTGCCAATTTATGAATAGGCCTTTTTTCAATAGTATCAATATTTGCGTTAAAATCTGAAGCAATTTTCTTTAATTCTTTTTGAAAGTGGAATGCAATACTTCCTGTAAATCGAAGATTAAATTTATTGTAATTTTTATATTTACATATATGTTTAGTAAATAGGTTTCGGAAAGATTTAAATATAATTTCTGATATGTATTTATTATCTGAGTTAGCGGATATGAATTTACAGAATGAAGCTAAAAATCTATTTGGATAGGGTTCCTTGTATATTGCATTTAGTATGTTTTTCTTGGATAGTTGATGTTTGGAATTGAAAATTTCACATATATTTTTTGGTAATTCATCATTCAAAAAGTCAGTAATTAATAGCTTGCCAAGCTAATCGCCTCCTCCTTCATTGCCTAAAATATAACCTAAAGGCGTTATGTTTTTTATAATCTTATCACCATCATAAAAACAAGTGCTTGATCCTGTACCTAGTATGCCTGCAATGCCTTTTTTCTTGAAGAATAAAGCTCTCGCGGCACCTAAGATATCACTGTTAACTTCAATAATAGCATTTGGAAAGAAATGATTTAAAGCATTAAATATTATATTTTGCATTTCAAGATTAGAGCAACCTGCACCATAAAAATATATTTTACTTATTTCATTTGGAGATATACTTTTAGGGATGTCAGATTGCAATTGAGCAATAACTCCTTTACTCCCTATAAAAAATGGATTAATACCCAGAGTATTAAACGAAAAACTTATTTTGTTATTTTTTATTATAACCCAATCTGTATTTGTGGAACCACTATCCGCAACTAAAATCATATATGAGATTGTTTTTTAAAATATTTTACGTTCAAAAGATTCATCGGATTACTTTCAAAACCGCTTATATCTTTATTTATAAAAAGAATAACTTCATCATAGTATAACGGGACAATAGCTGCATCATTAATAATTATTTTATTCATCCTGTTATATAAACTGTATCTTATGCTGTCATTTATTTCAAGAAAAGCCTTGTCATATAACTTGTCATATTCTTTATTAGTATAGTGGGTGTAATTAGGGCCATTTGGGCTATGGTTTTTGCTGTAAAATAACGCTAAGTAGTTTTCTGCTTCAGGATAATCTGCAATCCATGACCCTCTAAAGAATTCTAACTTGGAATTAGCAACCATGTCTCTAAAAGTAGCACCTGTATTTACATCAATTATGATGGTTATTCCAAATTGAGATAGTTGTTGTTGTATGTATTCACATAAATCTAAATAATCATTTGTTGTTGTTAGTTTAATAGGAGGCAATCTTTTACCGTTTGGATATCCAGCTTCGATAAGGAGGCTGCGTACTTTATCCGGGTTATAGCTATAGCCTACAGTGCTATCATTGTAAGATGGCAAACCTTTAGGAATAAATCCATTTAAAGCAGGATTTCCAATATTATTTCTAAGGTATCTCATCATTTTTTTTCGATCGAAACCATAGTTAATTGCTTGCCTAATTTTTTTATTTAATACCGGAGATGATTTATCTTTTATTTTTGAAGTGTCAAGTAAAAAACCTAGATATTCTGTATTTAAATATGATTGATTAATCATATTAAGCCTGTCTTGATACTTTGGATTCAGGTTACCATTTTTAGTTATAAGTTCATCTTTGTTTGCAGGGTTTAAACCTGAGATAAAATCAATATTACCTTTTAAAAATTCTAGAAATTCAGATTGTTTATCATTAATAAAAGTTATTGCTACTGCATCGAGGTATGGAAGGGAGGTATTAGAACTATCTTTTTCAAAATAATTTAAGTTTTTTGTAAGGATAAGCTTTTCTCCTTCTTTCCATAGTTTTAATTGAAAAGGCCCGGTTCCTATAGGATTATTTCTAAAATCATCACCATAATGCTCTATTATTTCTTTAGGCACTACTGAGCAATACTGCATTGTTAATAAACCGAGAAATGCAGGGAAAGGATTTTTTAATTTTATTTT
>DAOVYZ010000038.1 GCA_030635365.1 Bacteroidales bacterium | reverse complement strand
TTCAGAATACTCTTTCAGGATTAATCGTTCTATTTATAAAGATTCAATTTTTCACAAACTAACTGAAAGGATGGTAGCTAAGCCACATTTAACGTATCAACAAATAAAAGTTAGTAACTAAGTAAACACCTCAATAAATTTTTAACAAAAGTTTAATTATAATATTTCCATAAAATAATATTTAATTAATGTACAAAATAATTCAGCGTTACTCTTCATCGAACTCCTCAATAATTGGAGTCTCTTCAATGACTTCTGAATGAGGTTTTATTTTTCGTAACCAGAGTTTTTGTCCCACTTCAATAGGTTGTCCTTCGTCCATCAAGTTCTTTTCATATAATTTCTTTATTTTCACCCCGTACAATTGCGAAATGGTATACATAGTTTCTCCTTTCTTAACATAATGAAAATCAAAACCATGTTCTGCCTTATTTCTTTTTGGCTGTATATATAAAACTTGTCCTTCAATTAGTCCTGCTTCTTCAGGCATTTCATTATATTTATATAATTCCCAGGGAAGCATTCCCAATTCTTCTGTAATCCCCCTAAAAGTATCTCCTTCTTTAATAACAATATAATCAATTCTATTTTTGTTATATACTTTATGTTTATTATAACTTATAGTAAAGTTATCTACATCAGCCAGTACAACTTTTTGTGAATCTGCAATAAATTCATCAGTTTCAATATTCGATAAACTACCTCCCTGATCATAAACATAAAGTTGATTATCTTCTATAATTCTTATTAACATTGATGCATATGTACGACTTGTAGCATATCCTGCTTTTTGTAAACCTCTTGCCCAAGATTTATAATCGGTAGAGCTTAAATCGAACAAAAAGGAATATCTGCTTCCTTTTACTATAAAATCCGAGTGATCTTTATAAGATTCATAAACTGACCTGTATTTTCTAAAACATTCATTTCTCCTATCATCATCATGATAAACTTTGCCCCCTTTCCATCCATTATGGCATTTTATTCCAAAATGATTATTTGCTCTGCGTGCTAAAGTACTATTTCCATCATCCGATTCAAGCATTCCTTGAGCTAATGTTACACTTGCAGGAATACTACTCCTTTTCATTTCTTTAATAGCTAAATCTTTATACACATTAATATAATCACGCCTTTTTAAAGACATATGCTTCTCTTGTGAACCTGATGTTGTTTTAGGAACTCTTTGAACCTTACAAGAAACTATAATCACTGGAATTATAAAGAAAAATATCTTTTTAATCATTATTTAAATATGTTTAAAACAAATGTAAAAAATTATTTATTTATTACTCATTAAACTTTTTAACGTTAAACTACATTTCTTATGATATTAAAACTTGTATTTATTGAATACAATTCTCTTGCCGAATTTTATAGATGTTAAAAAAAACTAAATAATTTCTTATTGCTAGATGCTAAATTGGAAAGTATATATGCGTAAAGAAATAAAAATGAGAAAAAATATTTAATATTTAGCCAATATTCTAATGAAATCCATATTAGGAAGAACTCCATCTTCATCTTTTGAGTATTCCGGCCTTAGCCTATTTACAAAATACATATCTAATTCAATGTTATTTTTTACTTCAATTTTCCCCCTGTGCTCACATACAAAATAATCTTTTATGTATTCATAAGTATCACCTGAAACATTTACTCTTCCAACTTCACCTGATTGTTCCATTCTACTTGCTCTATTTACAGCATCACCCCATATATCATATGCAAATTTTTTCTTACCAATAACCCCAGCAATAACCTCTCCTGTATGTATACCTAATCGTAATTCCCATGGAGTCTCATTCTTGTTTCTCTTCTCTTTAGCATAATCTTTCATAAACTTCTGAATCTCCAGAGCAGCTAACGTAATATCAATAGGGTTACTTTTATTTCTTAAAGGAAGGCCTCCGGCACACATAAATGCATCACCAATGGTTTTAATCTTTTCAATGTAATGATTCTCAATTATTTCGTCAAACTTTTGAATATAATGATTAAGTTCCTTAATTAACTCCTGACTATCCATAACTCCGGTAAGTCTTGAAAAATCTTTAAAGTCAGTAAAAAGTATTGAAACCAACTTATATTGCTTTGATTTTGCAAAGCCTTTTTTCTTTAATTGTTCTGCAGTTTCAAATGGAAGAATATTTAATAATAACTCATCAGATTTCTTTTTTTGTTCTGAAATAAATTCTTTCTGTTGTTCAATTTCTTGTCTTTGCTCTTCTAAAAGTAAATTGGTACTTTCAAGGTGCTCAGTAAGTGTCAAAAGACTTTCATTCTTTGCTTCTAATCGCTCCTCTACCTCTTTTAACTCTGTAATATCTGATTCTATCCCGATATATTTTATTATAATATTTTGTTCATTATAAACAGGTGATAATGTCGTTTGAACCCACATTTCCTTACCGGTTTTTGTCTCCCATTTACTTTCGTATGCGTAACTCTCAGCTCCCTCCTTGCATTTTTGCATTGCCACTGATAAGTTTGTATTCTTTTCGGCATTGAAAATAAACTCTCCAAATTTTTCACTAAACTCTAAAAGCGAATAACCATACATTCTCTCAAACCCTTCATTCACCCATTCAATTTTTCTTTCATTAGTAATAATAATTACGCCTGTTGCTGTTTTTTTTGCTACAATAGAAAGTTCCCTGAGTAATTCATGTTCAATATAAATTTCATGTTGAAATTCTCTACGGCTTTCAGCAGCTTCAAAACGCATTAATAATTCATCTTTACTATATGGTGTTTTAATAAAATCAACAACTCCATACTCGAATACTCGGTCAAAGTTTGTTCTAGGTGTATAATTCGTTATTAATATTACAGGAATATCATGAGTTGACTTATCCTGCTTTAAGGACATAATACTCTCAATACCATTCCTTGCTAAAGAATCAAAGCATACCAATATTATATTAGGCTGATTTTTAAGAGCCGCCTTATAAATATCTTTCCTAACAGATTGTGTTATAATAAATCTATCTTTATCATCCCTAAGAATATCCTGCAAATAAGCAAATGAGTTTCCTTTATCATCTGCTATTAATATCTTATAACTCATAAAAATGACAGATCATTTTGTTACATGGTTTTCAGATTTAAAAATATAACTTTTAAACCAATTTCTTAGCTTATTAATATTTTTTTTATTACACAATACAAAGTGTTCATATTCATTTTTTGACTTTTAGTCAAAAAAATGATAAGTTTAGGTATTTAAAATCAAAAATAAAGCAATACTTTTTAGAAAAATATCCTAACAATCATTATATTTATTATTCCAAAATTCAGATTTTCAACATGAATTACAAATTATTATTATTAAATAATAATAAATCTGAAGTAGATATTATAACTTCTGCATTAGGTTCTGTATTCAATAAATTAGATATTTATAATCCGGAAAATACAGATTATTCAATAGATGTACTAAAAGAATTTTTCCCTGATATAATATTATTTGATATTGACTACCCAAAAAAGTTTTTTGATAAAAACTTATTATTAATCAAAGATCTTTTAAAAATAAAGGAGATACCAATAATAGTTCTTTCCGAAAGTCATAAATATGACGAAATATACAGTGCTGGCGCAATTAATTTTATACAAAAACCATATACCAATACTACATTAGTTTCAAACTTTAAAACAGCATTCAATCATATTAATGTATTAGACTCAATTAAAATAAAAGAAGTTGAAATTGAAGAAAAAAATCAAAAGATTCGATTTCAGATTGAGAATGAACTTAAACAACGTGATATAATTATTCGAAAAAATAAAGACATCATTGCAGATATTCGCTATGCCAGTAGAATTCAGCAAGCTATTCTACCCAGCCTGGAGCTTATGAATAAAAACATTTATGAGTATTTTATTTTGCATCAGCCTAAAAGTCATGTTAGCGGGGATTTTTATTGGGTTTCATGCCAAAAAGATAAAAAGATTATTGCTGTAGGAGATTGTACAGGGCATGGCATTTCCGGAGGACTGATGCATATGCTGGGAGCAGTATTCTTGAATGAAATTGTATCAGGGAATAATTTTGAAACAGCCAGTGACATATTAGAACAATTAAGAGAACATATAATGAAATCTCTAAATCAAACCGGTGCTGATGGAGAAACCCAGGATGGAATGGATATCGCATTATGTATTATTGATTGCGGCAACCAAAAATTACAGTTTGCCGGTGCTAACAACCCATTATATTTAGTTAGAAATAAAACATTAAATGAAGTTAAAGGTGATAGAATGCCTGTAGGTATTCATATCAACTTTAACAAACCTTTTTCGAATCATATCGTTACATTAGAAAGTAATGATAAGTTATATTTGTTTTCAGATGGCTTTGCGGATCAGTTTGGAGGCCCTTTTGGAAAGAAATTTCGTTACAAACAGTTTAAAGAATTATTAGTTAATATTAGTGATGAACCTTTGAATATTCAAAAAGAAATTTTGAATAATGAACATGATAAATGGAGAGGAACAGCAGATCAAATTGACGATATTCTTGTTTTTGGATTAAAAATAAAATAACTTTAACCTTTCTAAAATGATAACTGTGAGGAAAGTATATAAATTTTTGTCGGTCATAATTACAATATATATCTTTTTTTGTATTTCAACTTATGCCCAGGATATACCATCTTCGATTAAGGACGAATTGAATGAGTATGAAAGACAAATTGATAAAAATAACAACAATCAACAACTTGAGGTAGAATATTTAAATAAAGCTGCCTTCCTTTGTTGGAACAATCAACTGCACCAAAAATCTATTGGATATTTTAAAAGAGTTCTTGATTTAAATAAAAAACTAGGTAACCAAAACGGCATATTTCTTAGTTCAAACTATCTGGGAATGATTTATGATGAAATTCAAGATTATAATTCTGCAATCGTATATTTTAAAAAATCACTGGAAATATGTAGAATAGTCAAAAATAAAAGAAATATAACATCTTCTTTGGTGAATATTTCTCAAACATATCAATCTTTAAAAGATTATGATAACTCGAACACAACAGCTGTAGAAGGGTTAGATGTAGCAAAAGAAATAAATGACCTTAAATTGGTTAGAACTTTTTATGGTATTCTGGCTAATAATTATCAGAGTTTAGGAAATTCTGAAAAAAGCATTGAGTATTTCGATCTTTTTGCATCAATTGATAAATATTTGAAAAAGGAAGAAATAAAAGATATTAAACAGGAATCTGAAACTAAAGTAAACAAAGCAGAAGAAGAGAAAAAACAAACCGAAGCCGAACTTGAAATCCAAACTGATAAGTTAAAAGAAACTGCAGACTCATTAGCCCAGGTAGAGAAATTAACGAAAGAGCAACAAATGGAGATTGAGCTAAAAGAATCTGAGTTAAGAGAACAACTTGCTCTACGCAAACTTGATCAGCTTGTCATAAAAGTACTGGTTATAGGGTTGGTTGTTATATTCATATTTTTTGCAATTTTAATTACATTTTACAGAAAAATCAGAAATCAGAAAAACCAAATCGAAGAACAACGTGATAAGTTAGATATTCAAAATAAAAAAATAAACTCAAGTATACAATATGCCCAAAATATACAAAGGGCTATACTGCCAATAGTAGGCCACATAAGAAACTTATTTGAAAATTTTATTCTATATAGGCCAAAAGATATTGTGTCGGGAGACTTTTATTGGTTTTCCCAGTTAAAAGATATGGTTTTTGTTGCAGCAGTTGATTGCACAGGGCATGGAGTGCCAGGAGCATTTATGTCAATGATTGGAAACAGTTTATTAAATGAAATTGTTTTAGAAAAAAAAGTGACAGATCCAGCAAAAATATTATCTTTATTAAACGAAAAAATTGTAGAATCTTTGAGGCAAAATGAAACAGAAAATAATGACGGGATGGATGTTTGCTTGACATCAATAAACACTAAAACTAATGAGATTAAATTCTCCGGAGCAAAACGCCCATTATTTATGTACAAACAAGGAGCTTCAGAACTTAATGAGATAAAAGGTGACAGGATATCAATTGGAGGAATGAATAAAAAAACAGAAGATAAGAACTTTAGTACACATACAGTTCAAGCAAATTCTGGAGACATTATATATCTCTCATCTGATGGTTTAACTGATCAGAACAACTCGGAAAGAAAGAGATATGGTAGTAACAGGCTTAAAGAATTAATATTGAAAAATATTTCAGAACCAATGGATAGGCAAAAAGAGATAATAGAAGATGATCTGGATTTTTTTCAAAATAACGAAGAACAACGTGATGATATTACATTAATTGGAATAAAATTTTAATAATGTTAGAGACTATTGTTTCTATTATGAACAAAACACTGTTATCATATAGAGGGCCTTTTTACATAGAGCTGATTTCTGTATTTGGAAGTAATATACGTAACCTTAGCGATGTATATATTAATGCACGTAAAAAACTTTTTAAAATTTTTATTGAGTTATCTCAAAATGTATCCAATTATTCAGAGAATTTTCATATGGTAAATAATGTACAACGAATTGGTGTTGGAGAATTGTATCTTAAAGAACATGATACATTCTATTTATTTACAACAAAAAACCAGGTAAAAAACTCAGATGCCAAAATTTTAGCTGAACGTTGTGAACTGATAAATGCTTCGAATCAAATAAAATTAAGGCAATTAAAAAGAGAACAAAGATTAAATTCTCCTGGCGAGAAATTTGGAGCCAGAATTGGGTTAATTCAGGCTGTTATGCTTTCGAAAAATGAACTAGAATATAATGTTGAGGAAATTAATGATAGCTTTTCACATTTTTCATTAACGGTTAAAATAGATAAATATTAAATACACTATATTATGGAAAATATAACTTTACAAAGCTCGCAAACTACCCCTTATTTTCCAGAGGTAAATTTTAACATAAGTAATGGTATTTGCGAAATAAGCGGTGAATCTTATATGGAAGAAACTTATAAGTTTTATTTGCCTCTAATAAACTGGATTAAGAATTACACAAAAGAAGTAAAGAAAAAACTTGAATTAAACATTAAACTTATATATTTAAATACCAGTTCCACAAAGTGTATTCTAGATATTCTTGAAATTTTAAAAGATTACAAAGATAAAGGAGGAAATGTTGCAGTAAATTGGTACTATGATAAGGATGACCCTGATATGATTGATGAAGTAGAAGATTTCGAAGTTGAATCAGGTATGAAAATTGATCTCATAGAAATTAAATAAATCCAAAAAATACTATAATAAAAAATAGGATTCTAATTATAGAATCCTATTTTTTTAATTTATAATTTCTATCCAATTATGAAAATCTGGTTCATCGCCATATTGAATATCTACTAATTTATTATATATTTTCGTTGATATAGGGCCCACCTTACCATCTTTACAGAATTCGTACTTTTTGTTTTCATCAATATCATAAACTTCTCCAATTGGAGAAATTATTGCTGCTGTACCACATGCTCCTACTTCATCGAATGTATCCAGCTCATCAATTTCTACTTGTCGTCTTTCTACTGTTAACCCAATATCTTCTGCCAACTGCATAATACTCATGTTTGTAATAGACGATAGTATCGATGATGACTTTGGGGTAACATATGTATTATTCTTGATTCCAAAGAAATTTGCAGCTCCAATTTCATCAATATATTTCTTATGCACAGAGTCAAGATACATAGGAGAACTATAACCTGCCTGTTGCGCCTTAATAATACCTGTCAAACTTGAGGCATAATTTCCTCCAACCTTAATATTTCCTGTACCAAGAGGCGCTGCACGGTCAGAATCCCTTACAATAGCAATTTTTACAGGATTAAAACCTTCTTTAAAATACGGGCCTACCGGAGTAACAAACACCATAAATAAAAATTCTTTCGCCGGTTTTACACCTATTTCTGCACCCGACCCTATTAATAACGGACGAATATATAAAGCAGCACCTGTTCCATGCGGTGGAACATATCGTTCGTTCATTAAAACAGCTTTTGTAATAGCTTCTTTAAAAATATCCTTGGTTATTGGTGCCATCATTATACCATGAGCCGAGCGCTCCATTCTTTTAAAATTTTCCTCCCAACGAAATAACCTAATCTTGCCATCTTTACCACGATAAGCCTTCATTCCCTCAAAAGCTTGCTGTCCATAATGCAGTGCAGTAGCTGAAATATGCATATTAATGTATTCTGATGATGATATTTCCAATTCACCCCAATTACCATCCCTGAAATAACACCTAACATTGTAATCAGCTTTTTGATACCCAAAAGGTAACTTACTCCAATCAAAATTTGACATAGTCTTAATTTTTTATATTTTCAATATTGCAGTTCAAATATAACAAATTTGACAATTCGTTTTTGAAAAATGATGATATTTAATAACATGTTGTAAAATAAATTATCTGATAATCATCAATTAATACTTAATTCTTTTACACCTTTCTTTTTCAGTTTTTCCAGAGCTTTTAATTTACTTTCTTTAGATTTTCCAATAATAGCATCAGGAATGATATACATATTATAGCCTAATTTTTTTCCTCTAAGTACAGATTTTTTAATACACTCTTCAGCTACACGCCCAATAATAACAAGTTCTTTAATATTCTTTTCTTTCAAAAATTCATTTAATTCATCAGAATCAAAGATATTACCGCCATGATCAGTAAAGATGTTTTTGTTAACTACTTTTAGCCTATCATCTAAATCTTTAACAATTTTATCTACATAAATCTTCTTCAAAGTAAGATTTAATATTTTATGCATAGCTTTTGTGTAAATTACATTTTCATGATCTGTATTTTCAATTACATAATTAATTTTTTCAACAGCCCCTGCGGTTGATTCTTTAGATAATTCATTTTTTGAATATTCTTCTTGCATATGAACTACAATGACAATTTTATCATTTGTAGAATTGTTTTCTGTTTGTGCTTCTGTGCAAGTAAATGAAGTTAGCATCATTAACGAAACACCGGCAATAAAATAATTTATATTCATAACTTGGTTTAATTTAGTTAAAATCCAATCGAAATTATGAATTCTAATTTTGCTTAACTAATCAATTAATTAGTTTTAAGAAACGTTAACTTATTTAAACATACAACCGGGATTGTATAAAACAAAAAGCCGCTCCATATTGGAACGGCTCACTATTACTATAAAATATATCTTTATTTTTCAATTCCCAAGCTCTTTAATAAAGCCTCAATTTGAGGTTCTCTGCCCCTAAATGCCACATACATCTCCATATCATCCTTTATACCATTCATTGCAAGCACATTTCCCCTAAATGATTTTGCAGTTGCCTGATCAACAATGTCAGTTTCTTTAAATGCATCAAATGCATCATTATCTAAAACACTTGCCCATGTATATGAATAATAACCGGCATCATATCCCCCCATTATATGACGGAAATATGTAGGCCTATATCTTGAATAGATTTCAGGTATTAAACCAATTTCATTCATATATTTCTTTTCGAAATCCATAACATTTAAGTTCTCATCTACTTCTGCCATCATGTGAAATTTCATGTCAAGCAATGAAGCTGCAAGAACTTCAGTTAAAGCAAAACCCTGATTAAAGTTTGCGCTTGCTTCTAATTTTTTAATTAAGTCATCAGGAATTACTTCACCAGTTTCATAATGCTTAGCATACATTTTTAGCACTTCCGGTTCAAAAGCCCAATGTTCCATAATTTGCGATGGTAACTCTACAAAATCCCAAGCTATACTACCTTCAGTATAAGAAGATTCTGAAAATAATCCATCTAACCCATGGCCAAATTCATGAAACATAGTACTCACTTCATCGACACTTAAAAGTGCTGGAGTATCTCCACTAGGACGAGTAAAATTACATACATTTGTTACCAATGGAGTAACTTCTTTGCCATCTTTTGTAAAATAATGATCCTGAAATCCTCCACACCATGCACCACCACTCTTGCTTGCTCTTGGGTGCATATCCATAAAAAATAACCCTAAATGTGAACCATCTGCCTCTTTCACTTCATATACTGTTGCTTCAGTATGTGGTACCGGTACACCTTCAATTTGCTCAAATGTAATTCCATATAACTTCTTAGCTACCGTAAATATTCCCTGACGCACATTTTCAATTTCAAAATAAGGCCTTACTTCACTTTCATCTAAATCATACTTTTCTTTACGAAGCTTTTCGGTGTAATAGAACCAATCATGTGGTTCTAACTTAAAGTCTCCTCCATCCATATCAATCATCGCCTGTAAAGCAGTTCTTTCCTCTTTCACCTTAGGTAAAATACCTTCCCATAATTGATTTAATAAATTAAATACTCTCTCAGGATTTTGAGCCATTCTTGTTTCTGTTCTATATGCAGCATGATTCTCATAACCTAATAAATTAGCTCTTTTAACCCTTAAATTAAGGATTTTTGCCAAAATCTCTTTATTATCCTTATCATCATCATGATTACCTTGATTTACATAAGCATCATAAATCTCCTTTCTAAGTTCACGATTGTCAGCATATTGCAAAAATGGAATCATACTAGGTTTTTGTATCGTAAACACCCATCCTTCAATACTATCAGCTGCAGCTGTTTCTTTAGCTGCCTGAATTGATGCATTTGGTAAACCGGCTAAATCTGCTTCATCTTCAACAACCAATTTAAAAGAATTTACTTCTCCCAATACATTTTGACTAAACTGTAAAGTTAATGCAGATAACTCTTGATTTATTTTCTTTAAGATTTCCTTTTGGTCTTCAGGTAAAGCCGCTCCACTACGAATAAAACCTTTGTATCCATTTTCCAGTAAAAATAGTTGCTCTTCGTTTAAGTTAAACTTATCTTTATTTTCATAAACAAATTTAATTTTTTCAAAATATCTGGGATCAAGTCTTATTTCATCTCCATGTTGTGATAATTTTGGATAAATTTCTTGTGCCAATACCTGCAACTCATCACTTATATTTACACCATTAAAAGTACCAAATACAGTCCCTACTCTTCCTAATAATTTTCCGGCGTAATATGAAGCCTCAATAGTATTTTCATATGTTGGCTCTTCTGTATTCGATAAAATAACTTCCATCTCTGCTTTATGCTGTTTCATAGCTTCTTCAAAAGCAGGGACAAAATGGTTTAATTCAACTTTTTCAAACGGTGGCACCTTAAATGGGGTATCCCATTCGGTTAATAATGGATTTGAATTACTCTCAGTTTCTTTATTTGTGCAAGAAACCATAAAAATCCCAACAGAAAGGATTAAAAGAAATAGTTTTTTCATATGTATTTAATTTTATAGGTTAAATATATTTTCTATTTTGACCAAATTTAAGATAAAGAGTTTAAGTAAAAAAACTTAATATTATAATTTAGAATATCTTGCTTTTTATAACCCCAAATAAAATCAATTCTAAACAATAGGTAATCATATAAATAATACAGATGGTTCATAATACAATACGAACCATCTGCTTAACTACTAAATCGGAATTGATACCTAAACCTAAAATTATATCTGTGAAAACTCTTATTATTTATTTTCGTTTGGTAAATTATATTTAAATACAATCTCACGTTTGCATTAAAACGATAGAAACTGACACAATTTCTTAACTTAATAACTAAAGTATTAACTAATAAATTGCTTACTACCATCATCACATTTTTGATAGTATCAAATAGTATCAGGTAATTTAGATAAGTGAGATAGAGAAGAAAATCAGTAAATTTTCTTCTCTATTCTTTTTTTATCAGATATAAATTAGTATCCTTCGTTTTGAACCATACTGGTATTTGCATTCATCTCACTCTCCGGTATAGGTAAAGCATATCTGTAATTACCATATGCAAATCCAAAATGACTGCCGGCAGGAGGGCCTCCAAAATCAGGAATAGCTGTTCCTGTACGAGCTAAATCATGAAATCTGAATCCCTC
>DAOVYZ010000306.1 GCA_030635365.1 Bacteroidales bacterium | reverse complement strand
GGAAACGAAAAATGGGTTTGATTGAATAAAGGAAAGATGAAGGATTAAAGATTAAAGACCAAAGATGAAGGATTAAAGATTAAAGTAAAAAGAGAAAAGTAATCGAATATCTATAAATGCATAAAATTTATATAAACACAATATTACCTCAGTAGCAAAATTACAAATTTTACTTTGTGGACTCTGTGGCTTCTTTGTGGCCTTTGTGGTTAAATATTAAACAGAGATGATGTAAAAATGAACAAAATATATACCATAGCCGATAATATTATAACTCCATTAGGTTTTTACACTAAAGACAATTTTGAGGCTTTAAAACAAGGAAAATCTGGCATTGAACTAATTACCGACCCTAAAATTACGCAAATACCAATGTATGCTTCTATTATTGATTCGGATTGGTTAGATTCTGAATGCTTCCTGCATGTATTCTCTGACAATTATACCCGCCTTGAACAAATGATGATCACTTCAATTAATAGAGCTTTAAAGCAAACCAATATTGATACATCAAAAAATGACACTCTCTTCATTTTCTCGTCTACAAAAGGAAATATTGACCTTCTTGAAAAGCCAAACCACCCTTTCGATAAAAAAAGACTTAACTTATGGGCTTTAGCCGATGAAGTTTGTAAAGTCTTTAAATCACCTGTTAAACCTGTTTTTATATCTAATGCTTGTATATCAGGAGTAACAGCAATTACAACAGGAGCCCAATATTTAAAAACAAATAAATATAAAAATGTGATTATTTGTGGTGGAGATATAATATCAGAATTCACTCCATCAGGTTTTCAATCGTTTAAAGCTGTAAGCGAAGCACCATGCAGGCCTTTTGACGGAAACCGTGAAGGCATTAATCTTGGCGAAGGAGCAGGGACAATTATACTATCTACAAACGAAAATCTGGTTAAAGAAGCAAATCCTGTAATTTTTCGGGGAGGTGCTAATACAAATGATGCAAATCACATATCCGGGCCTTCAAGAACCGGTGATGGTTTATATTATGCCATAAGAAATACTTTAAAGGAAGCAGGAAAAATAAATAAAAACATTGATTATATATCAGCACATGGCACAGCAACACTTTATAATGACGAAATGGAATCGAAAGCAATTAGTTTGGCAGAGCTTGAACATGTACCCGTAAATAGTTTAAAATCGTATTGGGGCCATACACTTGGAGCTGCCGGAATTATTGAATGTATTGCGGGTATTCATTCCATTAAAGAAAACTGCCTTATAAAAACTTTAGGTTACATAGATCATGGTGTAAGCAAAGAAATCAATGTTATAAAAGAATTTAAAAAAACTAAAGTAAAGAACTTTTTAAAAACAGCATCGGGATTTGGTGGTAGCAATGCCGCTGTTTATTTCTCCGAACTAAATGCTGATTAAGGTTCATCAGAAAAATAAGTAGTTTTATATAATAACTAACTCCGTCCTTTAGGGCGGAGAAAAAATTAGAACAATAACCGGGCTTTAGCCCAAAACTTATAAAGTTATGTCCTATGTAAGAATTTGGTTACACTGTGTTTGGGGTACTAAAAAGCAAATCCCTTTTCTTTCTGCCGTCAATAAGTGGGAAATTCTTAACCATATTAAGGAAAATGCAAAGATAAAAGGTATATACATTGATTTTATTAATGGAGACAAAGAACATATTCATTGTATAATTTCACTTAAAGCAGATGAGACACTTTCAAAAACTATGCAACTAATTAAGGGAGAATCTTCATTTTGGATAAATAAGAATGGTTTGTCAAAGGATAAATTTGAATGGGCTGATGAATATTTCGCTGTTTCAGTAAGTGAGTCTCAGTTACCTAAAGTCCGGGATTATATAAAAAACCAAGAAGAACATCATAGAAAAAAAACTTGGAAAGAAGAATGTGAAAAATTTATGCAAAAAAATAATTTTGAAAAGATTAAGGGCTAAAGCCCTATATTTTTGACATACTTATCCCCGGCATAAATGCCGGGGTTAGTCAATTATTTATGCATATCCCAAATGAACTTTAATTAAATTAACTATAATGGATAACTATATAACAAAATATTGTATCATTAAACCACACGAAGTTATAGTTGATGGCAAAATTGAGTTTTCTGATCCGGAAAAGAGTGAATTCGGAGCTTTTATGAAATCTATCTATAAGCATTACAACATTAAATATCCGAAATATTTCAAGATGGATAATTTATGTAAAGTTGCATTTATGACTTCCGAAATAATTTTAAAAAATAATAAAGAAATAAAAAGTCTTGAACCAACAAAAGTTGGTGTAATACTTCAAAACTCACATTCCACAATTGATACAGATACTAAATATAATGATACGATTAAAAACAAAGCGAACTATTTCCCCAGCCCGGCTATTTTTGTATATACTTTACCAAATGTTATGATAGGTGAGATTTGTATTCGTAATAAATTTCAAGGAGAAAATACATGTTTTATTGCTAAAGAATTTGACCCGGAATCTATAACTGAATATGTAAACGAACTGTTAAATTCAAATAAAATTGAAGCATGCATAACCGGCTGGGCAGATTACATTGATGGAGAATACAGTTCAATGTTGTTTTTAGTCGAAAAAAATAAGGAAAATAAAAAAGATAATATTAGCTTTAGGCCCGAATTCATAAAACGTTTAATTAAGTAAAATTGAAATGGAAGAATTAATAAAAAAGATTAAAGAACAAGTCATAGAAGTATTAAACTTGGAAGATATAGAGCCAGATGATATTGATACTGATACTCCTCTATTTGGTGATGGCCTAGGACTTGATTCTATTGATGCTTTGGAATTAATAGTTTTATTAGAAAAACAATATGGAATAAAAATTGAAGATCCTAAGGATGGGAAAAAGATTTTTTATTCAATAAGAACAATAGCAGAGTATATCGAAGAAAAAAAGAAATAATACAATATTTAGTAGAAAAAGATTTTCTAAATGTCTAAAAGGGTTTTTGTTACCGGCATAGGTATAATTTCAGGGATAGGAAATAATGTAGAAGAAACTTTGATTTCTTTAAAGCATAAAAAAGCCGGTATAGAAGATATCCAATATCTTGACACAATTCACAAAGGTACAATTCCTGTATCTGAAGTAAAGCTTTCGGAAAATGAATTAATAGAAATGTCAGGTTTAGATAAAGATGAACCATTTACCCGTTCTACTTTAATAGGTATTGTAGCAGCTGCAGAAGCTGTAAAAAGTGCTCAAATAACCAATATCAAAGAGAAACGAACAGGATTAATTTCCGGGATAACCGTTGGAGGCATGGATAAAAGTGAACTGTATTATCGGGATCTTCTGGAAACAACAAATCATATAAAATATATCGAAACCCACGATTGTGGTGATAGTACCGAACGTATAGCAGATTATATTGGAGTTAAAGACTTTGTATCCACAACAAGTACTGCTTGTTCATCAGCTGCTAACTCGATGATTTTGGGTTCCAGAATGATCAAGAATGGTATGTTAGATAGAGTTATAGCCGGGGGAATTGAATCATTAACCAAATACCATTTAAATGGTTTTAATACCCTGATGATATTAGACCGTGAGCCTTGCAAGCCATTTGATGAAAATCGCCGGGGCCTGAATCTTGGTGAAGGAGCTGCATTCTTAGTACTTGAATCCGAAGAACTTGTTAAAGAATCAGGGAAAAAAGTTCTGGCAGAATTAACAGGTTATGGAAACTCATGTGAAGCATTCCATCAAACAGCATCTACGCCGGAGGGAAAAGGAGCATATTCAGCAATGAAAGAAGCCATGGATAGAAGTGGATTGAAAATAGAACAAATTGATTATATTAATGCCCATGGAACCGGAACCGATAATAATGACTTATCGGAAGGAAGAGCTATAGAAAAGTTATTTGGGATAAATCCTCCAAAAGTAAGTTCAACAAAATCATATACAGGTCATACAACAAGTGCTGCAGGAGGTGTTGAAGCGGTTATCTCGATCTTATCAATTCAGAATAACATGATATTCCCAAATCTGAATTTCAAAGATCAAATGAAAGATTTGAATTTTAAACCTGTAACCGAGTTATTGGAAAATGTAAAAGTTGACCATGTTTTATCAAACTCATTTGGGTTTGGAGGAAATAATTCAGCATTAATTTTTTCAAAATACAAGTAATTGATTAGTAAATTAGTAAAATAGTGATTGGTAAAATTGTTATTAAACAAATAACCAAAATAATCGGTTTTCTATTTTTTCAATTTTAGACATTCATAAGTATTTTAAACATTTTAGGCATTTAAAATATGGGAGTTTACATAAAAGGTATAGGTAATATATCACCTCAAAATACTATAGATAGCAGCAAATTCTTAGATGAAATTGTAGAACACGATACAGAATTTCTTTCAAGTGTTGAACCAAATTATAAAGAATATATAAACCCAATTCAGCTTCGCCGAATGAGCAAGTTAATAAAAATGGGTATTAGTGCTTCAAAAATTTGTTTAAATGATGCCGGAATAGAAAACCCGGGAGCAATTATTACAGGAACAGGACTAGGATTGGTGGGTGACACAGAGAAATTTTTAAATTTGGTATTAGATAACAATGAAGAATTCCTTGCCCCTACTGCATTTATACAATCAACACACAATACCATAAGTGGCCAGGTTGCTATTGCTTTGAAATGTTTCCATTATAACAATACATACTCACATCGTGGTTTTTCTTTTGAAAGTGCTTTGCTGGATGGGATGCTTCTGGTAGAAAATAAAGATGCAGAAAATGTTCTGGTTGGTGGCTTTGATGAAATCACACATGAACACCATTCAATAATAAAGAAAACAAGGTGGGTGAAAAATGAGCAAATAAAAAATCTTGATTTATTAAACCATAAAACGCAAGGTACAATTGTAGGTGAAAGTGTCG
>DAOVYZ010000276.1 GCA_030635365.1 Bacteroidales bacterium | reverse complement strand
GCCCACTTCCTCATATACCATGAATACACAGGAATGCCTACTTCAACTTTTTTTGATCCGGTTTGAATATTAATATCATCACCATTGGCATCTTTAGCTAACTGTGTAACTTCATTATCAAGTGTACCTATATTAAAACTAAAATTAACATTAAAGTCATCTTTTCTCACAATATCAAAATTTAATTCTAATTCAATACCTTTGTTAACCATTGTTCCAACATTATCCTGATAATTTTCGTAACCACTAACCTTAGTTAAAGGTACCTCTAATAAAAGATCAAATGTTTCTTTATTGAAATAGGCAAATGACCCACTTATTCTATTGTCAAAAACACCAAAATCTATACCTACATCATAGTTTTTATTTTTTTCCCATGTTAGGGCACTATTGCCTAGTCGAGCAGGATAAGGAGCTACTATATCATTATAACTATTATCATACTGCAAAAATGCCTGGTACATATTTGGATCAACACCTGCACTACCGCTGGTACCGTAAGAACCACGTAGTCGAAGATTATTTATGTATGATAAACCACTCATAAAATCTTCTTGTGTTATATTCCATGCTGCACCAACCGCATAAAAATTACCAAACCTGCTTCCTTTTGCAAACCTTGATGATCCCTCACGTCTATAAGTAAAGTCAAAAATATATTTTCCTTGAAAGTTATAATTAATCATTCCCAAATAAGAAGCATTCATCCAGTCATCCAAAAAAGTCGATACATCCTTATTAGCTCCGGTATTAGCTAAATCTGACAATCCATCTGTTGCATAAGACTCACCATAGCCATACATCACGTTATAAACATTCTTCTGGTATTCTGATAATAACATAATATCAAAATGATGCGAACTGCTCAAGTCAAATTCATATGTTAACGAATTTTGCCAAACTGTATTCGTATTTCTTCGAATATATTCTTCTGAATAACCATTTAGATTATAACCATCCCCATGCCTCCTGTTTCTAAAATCTTTTTGATGTGTATCTGAATAATCAATACTGTATCTCGTTTTATATTTCAATCCTGTATATAGCTCAATTTCTAACGACGAATTATTCATTAGCCTGTTCATATCATTAAACTGAATATCATTCTCAGCTAAGTAGATTGGATTATTACTTGGACCAAATAAGTTGAAGTTTGCTGTACCATCGTCATTATAAGGACTAATAGCAGGAGATACAAAATATTTTATTGTAAACGGGTTGCCAAAAAATGCAGATTGTTCTAATAACCCTTCCTGATAAGAATTCGATAAATTTACATTGGTCGTAAATTTTGCACTTTTAAAGAAATCCCTGTTAGATTCAAAAAGAACACGGTCATATTTAAGGGCTCCGTTTACTCTCTTAAACTCACTACCTATAACAGTACTTTCCGTTTTATTATACCCTATTGACGCATAAAAAGAAGATAACTCGTTTCCTCCTTTCGCTGAAAGATTAAGTTTAGTAACAGGAGCATTTGTATTTCTCATCTCC
The DNA here is from genome assembly GCA_030635365.1 of Bacteroidales bacterium. Taxonomy (GTDB): domain Bacteria; phylum Bacteroidota; class Bacteroidia; order Bacteroidales; family UBA12077; genus UBA12077. Next base: position 3,801 of record DAOVYZ010000276.1, on the reverse strand, counting down.
TCTTCCCAATCATTTATAGGCCTGCCATTATTTATCCAAGTCTCATATTTAGCTGCTCCCGGAAGTCCATTTGCTAATCCATAGGCAAGAGCATCCTCTCTTGGAGTGCCTGTAGTATTATAAACAGCTTCTTCAAACAATTCTAATCCCTGTGCTGCAGTTAAAACTTCACGCCCTTTTACAGCTTTATTTTGAAAACCATATGACGAAGTAAAATTAAATATAGTTTTGCCCTTTTTACCTGATTTTGTTGTAATTACAATAACACCATTCGAGCCCCTTGCACCATATGCAGAAGTTGCAGAAGCATCTTTAAGGATTGTCATTGATTCGATATCACTACTATTTAAAGATGATAAAAGGTTAAATGTTGTATGTCCTGACATTTCCAAATTATTACCACTATAGTGGCCACTTACAACAGGGACACCATCAATAACATATAAAGGTTCATTATTAGACGTTATTGAACCGACTCCTCTAATTCGAACATTCTGACTTGCACCTGGAGTTCCTGAGCTGGCACTAATATTAACACCTGCAACTTTCCCTTTTAAAGATTGCTCAAATGTAACCGAAGGTATTTTTTCTAAATCAGTTGCTTCTACCTGAACAGAAGATCCTGTAATCTGGTTTTTACCTTTCGTTGTATAACCCAACACAACCACTTCTTCCAATCCAAGTAAATCTAGTTCCAATATTACATTAATCACAGATTGCCCATTAATATTAACTTCCTGTGTTTTCATACCAACAAAACTAAAAATCAAAACTTCAGCATCGCTTGGTATTGTTAAATTATATTTACCATCAATATCGGTTGTAGTACCAATAGTTGTATTGTTTTTAATTACAACAGATACTCCGGGAATACTTAAACCATCATCTGCTCCCGTAACAGTTCCTGTAACCTGCTGTTGAATTAGTTCATCAACAACATTATTAACTACAGTAAGCTCTTTTTCCTTTTCAACAATAACTATATCATTGTCTAAAATTTTAAATGATAAATTTTCGGGATCCAGAATAACATTTAATACATCGTCTAACGAACCATCCTTAATACTTACACTAACTCTTTTGTTTAAATCAATCTGACTATCTTCATGAAAAACAACATAATTTGATTGTTTTTCAATAGCTTTAAATACGCTTCTTACTTTTGCATTCCTTAAGTTTATATCAAACTTGGCATTTTGAGAGAATCCTTCAGCAGAAACATTTAAAATGTTTACAATTAAAAAAAGTAAGAATAGTCTCATAATTAAGAAGTACTTTTTTGGTGCATATAAATGTTGTATACACCTGAAAACTAATTTTTTTTTCATAGTTTTGTCATGAGTTTATTTAACACTGGTTAGTAATATTTTAACTTATTACTAACATTAATTTCTCAATCAGGAAATGTTGCTGCATTTCCTGATTTTTTTAAATTTATTAGATCATAGGCATTCACATTTTTATTTAGTTATAAATATAGTATCTCCTTCGAAATTATAATTTACCTTCGCTGTTAAATGAATTAATTCCATAATATGTTCAATTGACCTATCCTCACTTATAACTCCCGTAAATTTATAGTTCAAAACATCTGCATCATCACAATGAACATCTACATTGTACCACCTGTTTATCGTAATTATCAAAGATTCCAATCTTTCAGAACTAAAAACATATTTACCCGTTCTCCATGAAGTATAAAGTTTTGTATCAACTTTTTCAATATATATAGTTTTATCACTTTTACTATATGTTGCTTTTTTTCCGGGTTCTAATAATACTCTATCTGAATTGCCATCCTTTGTTATTTCTACCAACCCTTCTTCTAACGTCGTTTCACATAAATTATCACTATCATATGTCTTAACATTAAAAGCAGTTCCCCTAACGTTTATGTCTAAATCAGGTGTTTTAACTATAAAGGGCTTATCTTTATTTGGAGCTACATCAAAATAAGCTTCTCCTTCAAGAAAAACGATACGTTTATTATTTACAAATTGGGTAGGAAATCGTAATTTTGATTCTGAATTTACCCATACTTTTGTACCATCTCCCAAAACTAAATTATGCCTTTTACCTCGTGGAATTACAATTTGATTGTAAATCTCTTTTTTAAATATACTTGATTTCGTGGCACTATTATATACTAAAGTTCTATTACTTTTGTTGGTTATTTGTGTACCATCTTCTTCTTCAATATCTCTTTCTGTATCATCAATATCAATTGTAGAACCATCAGCTAAAAACAATTGTACTTCACCGGCCTCTTTCATATCTACCTTTGCAAATTGAATCTGCTCATCTGTCATTATATATTTAATGTATAATAATGACCCTACTCCAACAAATAACATTAATGTTGCAGCTATACCGATTATTACAGGCCGCAAATTTCTTTTTTTAGATTTCTTTGCACCTAACTTCTCATTAACCTTACCCCAAACCACTTTCCTTCTTAATTCAACATCATAGTCAACAGGAATATCATTTTGTAAGCTTTTAAACGCAAATATTAATTCTTTTGCTTTATTAACTTCATCTGACAATTCTTTGTTTTCCTTTAACAAACCAGCCCAAAACATATCATCCTCACCATTTAGAATCCAGTTTAAAAAACTGTCATCTAATACTAAATCTTCTACCTTATAATCCACATATTTTTTACTCATCATTCAATATTATTAAAAATTCCCTATACCTAAATTATATTACATATTAAATCTCTTAATAATATAAAGAGGGAACAATGTAATTTGTACCACAACAAATACTATTTTTTTTAGAAATTAATAAAGAATTATTTGTAACAATGTGATTATAATAGAGTAAGGTAATAATACATTTTTTGAAACAGGATTGCTGTCTATTTTGCCCTTAATTGATTTAAGCCCTCTGTATAGTAAATTTCGAACTGTCTGATTTTTTATTTCAAGTATCTCAGCTATTTCCTGGTTACTTAATTCATTGCAATATTTAAGGTATATTATCTCTTTTTGCCTTTCCGGTAAGTCATTTAATATTTTAAATATTTTAGTAACATCTAATTGATTATTTTTAGTCTTTTCAAAATAATAATTTTTACTATCATCTAACTCTTTTAAAGCCAACTTGTAATCTATCTCAAACTTATTACTATTTAAAGCTTTAGACAACAATCTTCTTAAAGATTTAAACAAATAAAAAGTAATATTATCTGTTTGCCCCAACGAAGCTACATTTTCAATAATATAAACAAAAAGGTCCTGGATACAATCCTCTAGTAAATGATAATTATTTGTGAATTTTAATCCATATCTAATTAGCTTTTCATAATGCGAAAAGTATATCTCCTCAATGGCAGCTTTATCTCCTGATCTAAATTTTTTCCACAAAAAACTATCTTCCATGCTCCAAATTTAGGAAAAAATAATAATTTATAAAATTTTTGGCTTTTGTAATCAATCGATCAAAAAAGTCTATTCTTTAAAGAATCTCAATAGAAGATATTGTTAGGAGCCTATTAATCTGTATAAAAAAATAAATAGTTTAAAATTATTCTATTTTAAATGTTTATGCATATTAAAACAAAAAAGGCTGTCTTTATAAGACAGCCCTTTAAATCTTAAATGAACATTAAATATTTTTAGACTAAGCTAATTTCACATTTACTGCATTTAATCCTTTTTTACCTTCCTGAAGTTCGAAAGTAACTTCATCATTTTCGTTAATTTCGTCAATCAGGCCAGAAACATGTACAAAATATTCTTTTTCTGTTTCTACGTCTTTAATGAATCCATATCCTTTTGATTCATTAAAAAATTT
>DAOVYZ010000088.1 GCA_030635365.1 Bacteroidales bacterium | reverse complement strand
TACATCTAACTTTGTCGAATTTATTTCTACCTGCTTCGCTATTGCTTCTACCTTCTACAAATTATCTTCCGCTCTATGCATATTTACTTCCGCCTTCTACAATTTCATTTCTACCTTATACAATGGTTATAATAAAAAAGGAAGCTTAACTCCCCTTTGACTTATTTTGGCTGTTTAGAAACATGCGATACGTTATATATTTTTTTGTTATATTATAGGCTCTTGTTATATATAACATACCCGTGGCACCCTTTAAACCAGTGCTACGATTTTAATTTATGCTACTATTGCTTTGTAAAAGCAATAGTAAGTATAACTTACCTGTAATATTAGGACGTAGTTACTCCGCCAACCGACTGATAAACTACGCCCAACTTGGAAATATTGAATTATAAATTCAATTAATTAATTCGACAGCATTACAACTTCTCTCATCCAGAAATAACCACAATCAAACTTATTATGTTTCTTATTTATTTTATTGATTTTCCGTATAATATATCGTAAATTGTATATTTCGCTATTTCTAAATAGTAGGATACTATATGTATTTAAACAAATAATATGTATCAAAATCGTTCTCCATAAAAGCACTTCAAATATAAAGCTAGTTATTTACTGTATAACCATAAACTTGTTACAGATAAAATAATGAATTTATCAAGCAATTTCATATTTTATAACTTCAACCCATAAATTAGCATGAAAAAAAAATGGATTATCTTAGTATTAATTTTAATTATTATTCTGATATGGCTAATATTTTATTGGCCATTTGGAAAGAAACGCCCATCTACTCTATTAAGGACTGCTTCAGGCATAGAAACTACAGAGTTTCAAATGAATGAATCAATTCTATTTGATGCCATTGACCTTGAACCGATGACAGGCTATACGATACAGATTGCTAGGGAAGATGGTATGATTTTAACCGAATCCAGGCTGTCATCCGACCAGGATGGCCACATTCCTGAAACAATAATCTGGTATAATATTGGCCTGATGCCTTGCCCCAAGATTTCAAAAACAGCAGTCAGGCACTTTTACGAGCGTGAAATTTATGATACAACATATTTAGGCAAGGTTTACACTTTGAATATCACATTAAATGAAAAAGTAGTAAGGGAAACATCCTTCCAGGTTGCTGAAAGATTATTGAGACCCATGTTATACGCGGCTGATTCACGTGGTTGCCTGAAATCAGGATTTCTCATAGGAGAAGAAGACGTTTGGGTTGTTGGAAGCAATTTCCCAAAAGGTAGTATTATAAGATTATGGGCCGTACCTACTAACGCTAAATGGGAAGAAGGAGATAAACTGGAGGACATTACAAAGTTCTATGGTGTTTCACTTCCCCCAATATTTGAATTGGTTGGCGATGAAACCGGGTTTAAAAAACTATTATGGACTAAAGGGCTTACTTCAATTGGAAGTTATGATATTGTTGCAGAAGTAATAACATACCCCTTTGGAAATTATTGCCCAACATCCAAAGCCCAAGTTCAGAATGTTGTTTCCAATTTAAACTATTCCGGATTCGTTATCCAACGACGTCAAGGAGTAAATGAACCATTGGAAATGAACCTTGCTGGTGTACGAAACAGCCGTTTAGCCTTTCGTGATGCGTTTTTAACAAATGAACATGTGTATATAGGTGTTGACCCATACATACATCCCACCTATATAGGCACAAGTGCTGATGTATATATTGTAGTTGATAAAACCGATGCTCAATGGACTACTAATACGACTTTATCGGATGTTACCGGATTTGTTGAACATATAACCATTCAACCAGGATCATGTGCTAACTGTTATTCAACACGTGCATGGACAGCCCCTTTAACAATTGGTGACTACGATGTTGTATTAGATATTGACCAAGATGGTGTATATACACCAGGTGTTGACCTTATTGATGGCCTCGATCAAATTGGTTTTACAGTTACAGAAGTACGTGTTAATACCATTTCATTTAACCATGCCAGTTCAGGTGCTGTTACTATATATGACAACGTCAATCTGAATAATATCAGTCCGCCAGAATATTCAACAGCAGTTAATCCTATTAAACCCGCAGCATGGATCATGGGTAATTCATATTCGGTAGTAATAGACTTTAAGGCCGTCAGCGGCATATCTTCGGCAGACATATGGGCTGTAAATGGAATGGGCGGATTAAATAGTAGCAGTTCACCAATAACTGTTAATTTCTCAGGTGGAACCGGTCAGGGTACTTTCAACGTGAATAGCCTGCCTACATCGGTGGGAAAATATACTTTTTTATGGGATTGGAAATACAGCACATCAGGAAGTACTTTAAACATGGGACAAACCGGGGAACATTTGGTTTATCTTGTTTTAGAAACTCCTGTGGCTCCTCCCACATTAACATCTACTATACCTCCGTTAAATGTTCTTGATTATGCCTGCACATGGGCAAGTGGTTCCAACACCCGAGAACAGGTATGCTTAAACATTTTGAGCAACGGGTTCAGTGATCATTACACCTGGAATATGGACTGCCACCGGTTAGCAAGCGATTTCTCACGAATGGTAAGTACTCAAGGCATAAGCGCTGCTCAACACCGATGGGCAAGTAAAGGATATAGCATAGATGATATGTCGTACCAACGAACCAACGCAGTTGATCCGGTAGGGCCTACCTGGGGATACGGTCAAATAGACTGGAGCTGGCATCAATGGGCTCAGGCCGAAGGTGCCCAGCGTGACCCAGCAGCTGCTGCTACCCTCGCAGGAAATTGGGGTGCATATGAGGATCATTTATTTGCACAGTATAAGATGGTTACAGCTACATCACCATATTATAATTGGGTGAATAATCAACCGGGGCAAAACGTGGGGTGTGAACACCCGAATCATCGTACCTACACGTTCAATCCTACATTATATGGTTGGCGAGGCCCTGATAGATAGTAAATGCATGTTTATGAATACCAATATGATATTCTATTTTCATGCATACTAATTAAAGAACTATATGTAATTATTAATTAATAAAGAAAAAAATGCGACATTTATATAATTTAGTTTTTACTATATTTTGTGTTGGAATTTTATTTATAAATCCTATTTCAGCACGTGGCCAAAATATTCCAGGCTCAAACGAGAGATGGGACCTTCTTATGATTAAAGAAGCCCATATTTGGAATAACCTCTTAACCAATTACGCTTATTCAGATCACAAGAGATATTGGCCGGAAAGAAAGAAAGCCCTTTTAAAAGTTATTAACGAGTTTCCAGGAAGCCAATGGGCCGATGATGCAGCCCTTATCCTTGCCTGCAGTAAAGCTAGTTTCGAAAACAATACCTTAGGGGCAATAGCTGATTTAAAAAAAGTAATCGAGAATTATCCTGACGAGCAGACAATAGTAGTAGATTGGAGCCCTCATGATGGGTGCATATTTGATGATACATGGTTGATGTGGCAAGGTGGACTGGTGTTCTTTAACCAAGATGGAACCGTAAGGACTACTAAAAATTTTAACCGGGACGGGAACATATCTCCTTTAGAAAAAGAAGTACTTGCGTATTTTAATCACCTCGAAAGATATCCGAGGTTAACAAAAGTTACAGCACAACTTTTTATTTCGAAAATACTTAGTTACAAAGGTGATAAAACAGGTTCAATTAATGCATTAAAGAACATTACATCCGAATCAGCTAATTATCTTCCCCTGATAAGCAATACCGATAGAATTGCAGCCTCCAAACCGTATGGTTATTATATTCGTCAATTAGCAGAAAGACCGGAATTTAAAGCATATCTTTCTTTAATTGTCCATTTGGAAGAACAAACCAAAATCAATGAGGCTGTTGAAATTGCTGATACCTTGTTCAGAATTTCAAGTAAAAAAGGATGGCTCTGGCAAGTAAACCAGCAATTGGGTGATTTTTATAGCAGACAAGATTTAAGTAAAAAAGCCAACGAACAATATCAATTATCTATTGATGGTTTGAATATTTTCAAACAAGACATGAACCAACGAAAAGAACATGTTAAAGGTTCGGATGTACCTGAAGAGTTTTGGGAAACCAAACAACTTGAGCTTGAAAAAAGACTTATTAAAAATTAATAACCAAAGGGCAATGCTCTATAAGCATTGCTCTTATTTTTTTTATCATTTTTACACAAGGTTTGATAAAACAAAATTACATACCCTTTTAAATTTTTATTGATTCTAGGTAACAGTGAGTATATGAAAATAGACGATTACCAGGCTTCATCACTATTAAATTACACAAAGATTTTAGCGTACTATAACCCTTGAATTTACTGCTATCTCTCCTATTTTTATATACATTATTATGGGTATGTGCTTTTATATTAGTCCTATTTTTTTCATTTCCCAAAAACACTTTTCTGCTGCATTTATATCCACTGAAGCATCATGTGCTTCTTCAAAATCTTCTCCAAATAATTTTATATGCAACTCTGACAATTTTGGCCATTTGTATCCATAAGGACCGGGAAGTTTACAATAATTAGTCGAAGCTTGCATTGTGCATAATTTTCTTTTTCTTTCAAAGTCACTTCGAATCCCTTTCCTCAAAAATTCCGCACCTACAATCTTTTCATCAAAACTAATATTGTGAGCAACAATAAAATCAGTTTGTTCAACTAATTCATTAAACTTGATTAGAACCTTCTCAAGTTCTTCTCCTTCACTAATTGCTTTTTCCGTAGAAATTCCATGAACTTTTGATGCGTCTAATGGAATTTTAAAATTTTCGGGTTTAATAATAAAATCGTCTGATTCAATACGATTTCCCTTATTATCGCATGAAATCCATGCAATTTGAATCATTCTTGGCCAATTATTCAAATCTGTTACAGGTGCTTTCCAATTTCTGGGTAGTCCTGTTGTTTCTGTGTCAAAAAATAGATACATATTTTTATAGTTTATAATTATTTTAGTTCTCATTGCATTACCCGCAACGGCCTGTAAGCAGGATTGGCGGCAATTTCATCAACTTCGTCTCAAGAGGCCGCTTAGTTTCGCCCCGGTTCACCTATTTCAGGGCAAGACATTATTTCTCTTTCTTGTTTTCAATTCTTTTTATTACTTTTTCAAAATCTCCTCTCCGATTGTTTTTTGTCCGGTTTCTTTAAACTTTTTGTATTCTATTTCTGCATTTTCTTTGCAGTCTTTTAACCATTTTTGAGCAGGTTGATAACCGCCAATAACGGTCAATTTGTTCTTTGTATCCTTTGCTGTTTAGGCCTTTTCCTATATCTTTGGTTTCGATGTGTTCAATTGGGGTTTTTCTTTTCGTTATCACATAGTCAGGGTTTCCTCAGTCGGTTACAAATAACGAAAGTGTAAGACAATAAATAAATACCCTATCAGAAAAAGTGATTTTCTATTTAAACAAATAATTGGTGATAATTACTAATATCCAATAATCCAAAGTATTTTTTGTTCCTCAATACATTTGTCGGTAACTTCAATTAATCCTTTATTTAGTTCTATTACCTTACTCAAATATTCTTTCCAGGTATCCTTCCATTTTGGATCTTCCTTATTCAGTGCATCAAAAAACTCCTGGCCAAGAAATACGCTGGTTAAAAGCTCCTGAAATATTTCAAGGCTATCAATTTTTTCAAGCTTTTCTAATTTAGCTAGAAGTTCGTTTCGTAAAGGAACAATATTTCGGGAATTATACTTTGTCGCCCCAAAAAATTCATATAATTTATTGGCATTCTCAAAACAATCAGTAAATATATTAAATACTTCGCTTTCAACATATTTTGATTCAAAATCACCCCTTATGTAATTCTCGTTATCGCCTGTAGTATTTAACTCAATAATATTTAAATTCTCCGAACCAAATAATTCTATTCTCATAATCTTATTGGTGTTTATACAATTTTTACCTTTTAAATTTATTAATTATATTATAAAACAACAAGATTTTAATCATGTAATTATTAAGTTATCCTATATTAACTTATTAACTTTGCTTACAGATTCATTAATAGTCGTCATTATATTATATTATATTAATTTATTTTTTTGGTTAAAATTAATGTCAGAAACAAATATTAATATAGAACAAAACCTGGAATCACTTTTTCATAATTGGTCAGGGTCCCACTCAGATCATATTAATCAACTCCCTCACTCGGGATCCGGCAGAATTTATTACCGTTTACAAAAAGATAATATATCAGCAATTGGTGCATTTAACGAGAATTCAAGTGAAAATATTGCTTTTATAAACTTTACGGAACAATTTTTAAATCATAGGATAAATGTTCCTGAGATACATATAAAAGATTTGAGTAATAATGTTTATTTAATATCCGATTTAGGGGATATTGTATTGTTAGAATGGTTAAAATCCAAAAACTCATTCGACAATGAAGCTTTAGTAATTTATAAAAAAGTAATACAGGAGTTAATCCGTATGCAAGTTATAGCCGGCAAAAATTTTAATTATTCAAAATGCTATCCTTATAAAAATTTCGATAAAGAATCTATATTATTCGATTTAAATTATTTTAAATCGAAGTTTGTTGATGGCTTAAACCTTAATTACGATAATACCAAGTTAAATAAAGATTTCGATAAGTTTTCTAACTACCTCCTATCCACAAATACCAGTTTTTTTATGTTTCGTGATTTTCAAGCGCGTAATATAATGTTAAAGAAAAATGAACCTTATTTCATAGATTACCAAGGTGGAAGGCAAGGTGCTTTACAATACGATTTGGCTTCGCTTTTATTTCAAGCCAAAGCTCAAATTCCGGAAAATATTAAAATCAAGCTTTTAGAATATTACATTCAGGTAATAAAGTTATTAATACCATTAAATCAAGATGAGTTTATTGAATATTACTACGCTTATGCATTAATAAGAGTATTACAAACATTTGGAGCCTATGGGTTACGTGGTATAATCGAAAATAAGAAACATTTTATTGAAAGTATACCTTTTGCAGTTAATAACTTAATTTATCTTCAGAATAAAGTAGAAATTATTAAGAAGTTACCTGAACTGAATAAATTAATTGCGCTTATTATAAATACAGAAATCGACATCAATGAAAAATAAACTAACAGTTAGCATTAACAGCTTCTCTTATAAAAGAGCAATTCCTGAAGACACATCAGAGAACGGTGGAGGATTTGTTTTCGATTGCCGGGCAATTCATAATCCCGGGAGGTATGATGAGTTTAAAGACAAAACAGGAAAGGATCAGAAGGTTATCGACTTTTTTGAAAAAGGGCATGAAATGAAAGAGTTCTTAAAACAGGTATATGCATTAATTGGCCAATCAGTAAAAAAATACATTTCAAGAGATTTTACACACTTAATGGTAAATTTTGGTTGTACCGGAGGGCAGCATCGTTCCGTTTATTGCGCTGAACAATTAACTGACTTTTTGAATAATAACTTTGATGTAAATATTAAATTAACTCATATAGAACAAGAAATAAAAAAGAAAAATAAGTAATGAAGGCAATGATTTTTGCTGCCGGAAAAGGTACGCGTTTAAAGCCATTAACAGGCCATACTCCAAAAGCATTAATAAAACTTAATAATATAACGATGCTCGAACATGTTATTCAAAAACTTATAACAGTCGGGGTTAAAGATATAATTGTTAATGTACATTATTTGGCTGATCAGATTATTGAATTCCTTAAAAGCAAAAATAATTTTGGAGTAAATATTGAAATATCTGATGAAAGTGATGTATTGCTTGAAACCGGTGGGGGATTAAAAAAAGCGTCCTGGTTTTTTGATTATAACGAACCTTTTATTGTATATAATACTGATGTAATTAGTAATATTGATTTAGTATCAATGATGAAATACCATAAGCAAAAAAAATCTCTTGTAACATTAGCTGTCAGGAAAAGAGAATCGGGCAGGTATTTTTTATTTAATGAAGAGTTACGTTTATGTGGCTGGGAAAAAGTCGAAACACATGAAAGGGTAATTTCAAAGAAAGCTAATACATTAAATCAATTGGCTTTTAGTGGTATTCATATTATAAATCCCACAATATTTAAGAATTTAAATACGAATGGAGCATTCTCTATTATCGAAATTTATCTTGAGCTTGCCAAAATGGAATTAATCTACGGATTTGATCATAGCAATGATTATTGGTTTGACATAGGAAATCCTGCAAACCTGGAAATAGCTGAAAAATATCTTAAATCAATCTAAAAATTTCTAAATTCGAAAAACGTTAATAAATTTTATAACAATATTGAACAACATTATTAAGTTTATTGTATAATTCTATCAACTATTTTTTAATGCAATAGTAAAATGAGTTATGAGTAAAGAAGATTACCTTAAAGACACTATAAAAGATCCATTTGATAACTTAAAGCAACCTTTTATCAGGTTCTTAAGAATAGAATCATCAGGTGGAATTTTACTTATTATTGCAACAATTGCAGCATTAATAATAGCCAACTCTGGTTGGGCAGATATTTATGAATCATTCTGGAAACGTGAATTTACAGTTGGCACCGATTTTTTCAAATTATCTAAACCGATCATACTTTGGATTAACGATGGCTTAATGGCTATTTTCTTTTTTCTTGTTGGTTTGGAGATAAAGCGGGAATTACTCGCGGGAGAATTATCCTCTCCCAAAAAAGCAGCCTTACCAATTATAGCGGCATTAGGTGGAATGTTAATACCTGCCGGTTTATTTCTTGCATTTAATAGGAATGGCTTGGGAAGTGAAGGCTGGGGAATTCCTATGGCAACAGATATTGCTTTTTCTTTAGGTATTTTAAGCCTTCTAGGCAAAAGAGTCCCTTTAGCACTTAAGGTTTTTTTAGTAGCTTTTGCAATTGTCGACGACATAGGTGCCGTAATGGTTATTGCCATTTTTTATAGCGCACAAATACATTGGAGTTTGTTATTTATTGCATTAGCCCTATTAATAGTCTTATTTATATTTAACGCAATAAATATAAGATACATTCCTTTTTATATGGTTATTGGATGGATAGTATGGTATTTATTTTTGAAAGCAGGCATCCATCCTACCATTGCCGGAGTTTTAATAGCATTTACTATTCCTTCGACCAGGAGAATTCGATTGCATGATTTTTCATTTAGGATGAAACGAAATTTAGATGACTTCTGCAACGAACCTTGTGAAGATTCAATTACACTTAACCATAGCCAATTAGCTTCAATTGATAATATGCAATCGCAAATTGATAAAGTACAAAGCCCTTTGCAGTCGTTAGAACATAGTTTACATGGTTTTGTTACCTACCTGGTTATGCCACTATTTGCCTTTGCAAATGCCGGAGTCGTATTAAAAGGTGCAGGATTAGAATCGTTTAATTCTTTAACCTTAAGTATAAGTGCCAGTTTAGTTTTAGGAAAAATTACAGGTATTCTACTATTCTCATATCTAACAGTAAAATTGGGACTGTCTGCTCTGCCAAATGGAATCACCTGGAAACATATATTGGGTGCAGGCATGTTAGGAGGAATAGGGTTTACTATGTCGCTTTTTATTAGCAACCTTGCATATGATAACATTATATTGCTTAACCAGGCTAAACTGGGTATATTGCTGGGTTCACTAGTTGCTGCTATCCTGGGGTTCTTTTATTTAAAGATGGCCTTACCCAAAAATATAAATTGATAAATCAGTAAAATTGTTTTCTTTTTATGAAAGTGTCT
>DAOVYZ010000183.1 GCA_030635365.1 Bacteroidales bacterium | reverse complement strand
TTTGTGATACACCTTTTTGACGAATAGCCTGAGCTTCGATATCTTCTATAAATTGTTTTTCTATTTCTTCCGGTGGGCGCTCTCCTGCTTTTATTTCGACAAATATTCGCGGGGCATTCATATCAGGGAAAAGGTCGACACTTAGTTTCCCGAATGAGATATATCCAAGCAGAATAATTGCAATAACAATCATCGAAACCGTTACAGGATTATTAACCGAAAATTGTGTAATTTTTTTCATTCGTGTTTATTTTATTATAAATCAAAACTCAGAACACGGATACCACGGATCAATAAATTGAACACGGATTATTGCTGATTTTTATTCTTAATTTGTTCTATCATTTTTTATCCGTTTTATCAGCGTTCCGCCTTGGCGGATCAGTGTAATCTGCGTTCTATTATGTTTTTATTAAAAAGCAGATTCCTGCAAATTTTTTCTAGCGTTTTCAAATACTTTTCTTTTAAATTCAGGTTTCTTCCCAAAATTTAATAATAAACCAACTTCCTTATTTGTTCCACGCAAATAGTTTAGCAATTGCCATTCAAATTCTTCAACAACATACTCCGCAGCTTTTAATTCTAAAATAACTACATCGTTTACAACTAAATCAGCATAATATTTACCAACCTCATTACCTTTATAATAGACCTTAATTTGCTTTTGCGCTTCAACTTCAAACCCTCTTGAACGTAATTCTAAATACAAAGAGTTTTGATATACTTTTTCAAGAAAACCATAACCTAATTCGTTGTAAACATCATAAAATGTTTTTAGTATTGAGTCGGTTAATTCTTTATGTAATAAATTCATTTTTAATCAGTTTAATTATTTTCTGGAACGCGGATGCTACGGATCAATAAATTGAACGCAGATTATCGCTGATTTTTATTCTTAATTTGTTTTATCATTTTTTATCCGTTTTATCAGCGTTCCGCCTTGGTGGATCAGTGTCATCATTTTTATATCAGAACTCAAAACTATTATCATTTAATAACTTTTACTTTAGAACGATTTCTAAGTGTTTCGAATCCCTTAATTACTAATCTATCGCTTTTCTCTAAGCCTGAAATAATCTGAACTTCGTTAGGATTTTCTAAACCAAAATTAATTATTCGTTCCTGAGCTAGTCCTTTGTCAACTACAAAAACGGTATTTCCACGCTGTTTCGAAAGAACAACATCTTTAGGAATTACAATAGTGCTGTCTACTTTAGCAACAACAATTTCACCTTTAGCAAACATTCCGGGACGCATTAACAAGTCAGAATTATTAATATTAATAATTGATTTAAATGATCGTGTATCTGCATCTATTGCCGGTGAAATTTGAGTAATTGATCCTGTCAAGGTATCTTCAGGTATAGTATAGTTTGTAATTTTTACTTTTTGGCCTGTTTTTACAAATGTCAAATCTTTTTCTGCTAAATTTATTTTCATATATAATTTGCTATAATCCATTAGTCTAAACATTAATGAATTGGCATCAATTTTTGTTGAAGGTGTATAATATGGCAAATCAACAAGTACGCCCGAAAATGGAGTTTTTATATGCATTTTTTCAAGACGTATTAGGGCGTCTTTATAATTATAATCTGCATTGATAAAATTAATCTCAGCATTCTTTAACTCACTTAATGTTACTCCACCTTTTTTGTACAAGGATTGTTGCTTTTCAAAAACTTGTTTTGTGATTTCAAGGTTAAGTTTTAAAGAGTTTATTTTTATATTGTTTTCGTATTCTTTGTCTTCAAGTTTTATTATTTCGTCACCTTCTTTTACGTAATCGCCCAGTGAATATTTTTTACCTGTTAAAGGGTTTGTTAAAAGCTTGTATTTACCTGTTATTTCAGATTTCATACTAGCTTCTTTTATAGGATTTACTGTCCCTGTTGTTTCAATGTATTTTTCGATGGATTGTAACTTTAAATCCATTACTGAAACAGGAACAGAAATATCTTTATTCAGATCTTTCTCTTTGTTATTACATGATGCAAGTACTGCAACTGCGATTATAAATGTGATTAATCTTTTCATTTTATATGTTTTTTGTATGGTTGTTTTAAAAGTTTCAAGTTTAATGTTAATGCTTTTTATTTGAACGCGGATGCAACGGATCAATAAATTGAACGCGGATTACCGCAGATTTTTTTAAGTTAATTTTATTCATATTTAATCAGTTTTATCAGTGTTCTATTATTCATTATCAGATGAAATATTATTTTGTAAATCTTGTGGGACAAATGATATATTGTTTTCGAAATCCCACAAAGATTGTATTTTCATGTTCAATAATTCGAGTTTATAGCTGATTAAAGCATTCGACATATTCATTTTCTTTTGTGATAATTGATTCTGGAATCTTTCAAGATCAATACTTGTTAAATCGCCGTTTTTATATTTTTCTAAGTTTATTTCGTAAGTTAACTGTGCGTTTTTTTCATTTTGTTTTGCAATACCAATTTGTGTATTCAAATTTTGCAGATTTCTGAATACCTTACGGATATTGATCACTATATCATCTTCCAGATTTTTTATATCTATTTCTCGCGATTCTACTTCCAGTTCGGCAGCTTTGATACGAGCTTTTCTTTCTCCCCAGTCGAAAATCGGAATAGAGAATGTTACCCCGACCTGCGGGCTTCTTGTGGGTTTTTCGTAAATGTTCGCAAAAACTTCATTATTTCCCATTATACCGATAGAAAGATCAACATCACCACGAAACTCGTTGGTAGCAGAAGTTGTAATTAAATCAAATTCTGCATTGTTTAAATCAATTTGACGTTGTGTTAATTCTAATCTTTGCGATAAACCATTTTCAATTGCTTTTTCCAAATCCACAATAACAGGTTTATATTGAATATCTGTAGTTATCTCAATTTCATCGTATAAAGAAACACCAATTAGTTTTTTGAACTGATCATTGGCGTTTTCCAGATCAACTTTGGCATTATCTAAGCTTGACTGACTTGTAGCATAATTTAATTCACCTTGTAGTAATTCTTCTTTAGCAGACAAACCGGCTTCAACTTTACTACGAACAATTTCTAAACTTACTGTTTGATTATCAAACTCTTCCTGGGTAATTTGAACCGACATTTGTTTTTGATAAATGCTATAAAAAGCTTGTGTTACCTGGCGTTCCATACTAAGCATTTGAATTGAATAAGCAAGAGTAGCATTTTCAAGGTTTAACTGATTACGCTTTAAATTCATTTTTGCCTTGTTGTAGGTAAACAAAGGCTGTTTATAACTTAAATAAAGATTATTGTTAAAACCACTATAGGTTGTTGTAACTACACCTGGATTTATCGGATCCTGATTATTAGATTCTGATGTTGTTGATTTATATTCAAAATTATTTTGCAATGTTATTGTTCCATCAGTCCATTTAATTGGTTGAGCAATAACTAATCCTCCCTTTGAACTTGTTTTTTCTGATTTATACCATTGTGAGAAATATTCGTCATATCTATCACTATTTGAATATTCAATTGGAGTAACATTTAATGAAAAATGAGATTTTAACGTAGCCAACTGAGCATTCAAATACTCACGGTTTTGCTCCATACTTAATCTTGATTTTTTAATATCAGGACTATTTTCTAATGCTGTATTCATTGCATCTTCCAGAGTTAGAGTAGTTTGAGCATTTACTGCGGTCACAGCTATGGTCAAAGCAGCAACTAGTATTATTTTTCTATGTATTAACATATTGGTATTGTTTAATCTTTTTGTCATTAATGTATTTTCTCTCGCTAAGTCGCAAAGACGCAAAGGTTTTATCATTTGTATCTTTACGTGATATTATAAATTATTTACGATCCTCGTTATACCATCTTTTATAAGTTTTTTTATTATAGCAAGTATTAACTATTATTTTAGATATTTCGTTTTCGGTCATATTCACAATAATTTTCCTTTGCGTCTCTGCGTCTTTGCGAGATTGTTATTTTTCTATCTATTCATCAAAATGTTAAGCTAAAACTTTCTTTATTCATTTTTAACCCATTTAATAGCATCGGCAAATATCATTTTACCCACCGATTTATTTGATAGTTCTACTTTTGCATTTTCAGGCGAAATAAAGAATGTGCCAATATAATTCCATCCAAGTTCTAATTCTTCATCAGACAAAGTGACTTCTTCCACTCCATCATTATGATAAACTTTAAACGTATAGTTTGGCTGTTTAAAATCTTGATTCCAGTTAATATCTATTTTTACGATATTACAGTATACATCGTAGTATGCTCCCATTGGTAATTTTGCATTCCACTGTGCAATTCGATTTCCATCTCCGGTACGTGTGTACATTCCGGATCGAACATATTTACCATAAAAACCTGACCTTAAAACAGGTTTCCATATTGAAGGAGGATTCCAAAAATGAATTCCGGAATATTTGTATTTATCCTCTTTGTTTTTATTTATTATTGATTTTAGATAACTTTCATTTGATTCCTGTATATAAGTAAAACTGGTATCTTCATTGTCAACAATAAATTCGTTCCGGTTAGCTATACTATTAAATAATGAGATATCTTTAATAGTATCTAAAATGGGTACTTTCTTGGTTTCATCAAAGCCTGTAAAATCATATATTAAATTGTTAGGCAGGTTTTCGGATATATTGGTAAATATATTCATCCTGGCCGGTTCTGTAGGAAATACTACGCCAATTTCCCTGGCAGATTCAGCAGGAACGTATATTTTCTTGGAATAGTCAGGTTGTTCAGGTTCATCAGAAGTAAAACTTCTACTGTTACTTTTATCATCAAGATCAATATTCATGGTAATAATTCCATCAACTGCCTCAGGATTAGATATTTTAAACCTGATCTGATATTTTGTATATTCTCCTTCCAATACTTTATAGGTTTGTAGGTCTTTTATTAGGAATCCCGGTAATTCCTTTTTTGTAAACCAATGATCAATTTCTTCGGAAACAGTATCTTTAAAATTTTCTGCAATAACAGATTCAAAATCTTCAAACCTGAACGGTTTATGCTGATTGTTAACAATTATTTGATTTAATAATTTATTAAAATCTCTTTCACCATAACGGGCCCTAAACAAGGAGAATAAGTAATCTCCCTTGGCAAGAATTATATCATTTATTGTTAAAGGATCGCCATCTTCATCATCTTCATTACCTTCTCTTAAACCGTTTTTTATTAAATCGGCAAGATTTGATTCTTTTAATTCAAGGTTTATTTTTTCTCCTTTACTAATCCCCCTAAAAAACCAGCGATATGACGAAACATTGTTAACATTACGTTCACGTAAATAAACTTCAAGGGCTAAATTTAATACTGGCCAATCATCCGATTTAAGCTGGGTTACAAAAGTGTAGTAATTTGGAATAATACTATAAGTATATTTATCCATTACCTGATCGTATTCATACCATTCGGTTGGAGGAGCCATAAAGTTACCTCTGATAAAGCGTTTAAGTATTCTGCACTGAAGCTCTTCCGGTGATACTTCTTCATTATTATTTTCCATTCTTTTTTCAAATCTCTTTTTACGTTTTTTGAAATCTGTTTCTTCAAGAACAACTCCTTTTTCATGATAAAAAATAATCTCAGGTTGCACAGCATCACTGGTAACCGACCATATATGTTTATCTAAAGCAAAATGAATTGGCACTTCGGCTAATGTAAATCTCTCAAAACCATAATTTAAATCTAAAAGAGTTGCGTATTCGTCTCTTAACTCTCTTATTATTGCTGGCAGAGTATCTTTAAATTCGGTAAAATGCTCAAGGTAATAATCATTCCCTTTGGCAGTATAAATAGAATAATCAACTGAGTCAACATTTATGGAATACTTTACGTAATTAGCAATTAATAAACTTATTTTAGGTAGTGGAACTTTATTTGTAAACTCAAATATTCCGTTTTCCAAATTTGTAATAATCCCTTGAGAAACAGCTACTAAATTTTCAGACGTTTTTACTTTTAAGCTAAATTTTGTAAAATCAGGTTGGTAATATGCCGGCTTTTCTGTTGCATATGTGACTCCTGAAATAGGATACCATAGTGATTCACTGGTTAGGCATACAAAATCCTTTTGTATATAGGCATAACGCTTTCTCACCTTATAAATATCCAGACTAAAATTGTCTGAATATTCATCAAGGTTTTGATCAAGGAAATGAGTATTTTCATTTATTTCTCCCCGGTAGTTGATTGTTATCAGCTTATATTCTCCCGGATTTATTTGTTGAGGATAAGTAATTTTTATTAAATGAAACTCCCTTATGAATTCAACATTTTGATTATCGATTTTTATTTCACTTATATTTAACGATGGATTCAAACTAAATATTAATGTATCAATTGAATTTGATGATTGATTTTTAACTTTTAAATTAGCTTGAACTGATATGATATCTTCATAATGATCAAGTTCAATATTACTTTTTTCTATATATACTCTTGGAACTTTGGTATATTTATTATTTAAAGCGATCATTTGCTTTTTTTGCTCTATAGTTACTTTTTTTAATCCTATATAAGTATAGCCCAAGTACAGCCCGGTCAGAACAAATATTATTGCTAGTAATAGCGGTAATAGATTAAATACTTTTGATTGTGGCAATCTGTTTAATCTAAATACAGTAAAGAAAATTAAACCCAGTCCGATCGAAAAGTAAATAGAACGATGAATAATAATCTCTGTTATGTTTCCAAATCCTCCGAAGATTGAATTCATCATCGGGACTTTGTAAGCTATATAATCGAAAAGATGATAATATTTTTGATCGAGGTAAAAGATTGTTAGTGCAATATAGCCTAAGAGAATTATAAATGTAATTGCCTGATTTTTGAGCGTTGTCATTAAGAAAAAAGACAAGCCTAATATGAATACTAAGGTTGGTATACTAATTAGGAGAGGGTACAAGAAGAATTCACCAATACCTTTTGCAGAATCTCTACTCATAAATGAGAATCCCATACCAAGAATTAATATTATTAGATTTAAAATGATAAAGACAGAAAGTATTCCTAATGATTTGCCTATAATGTATTGTGCATTAGTCATTGATCTTGCATAAATAACTTCAACCGTATCGTTTTTTTGATCTTGCTTAAGAAATTCGGATGC
>DAOVYZ010000336.1 GCA_030635365.1 Bacteroidales bacterium | reverse complement strand
AATTATCAACATATATGGTTGATAATTATTATATTATATGTATAATAATACTTTATCAGCAAACCCTAATTACAACAGGTGATATAAATTATCATATAATGGTGATGTATATCATCACATTATCCTCGACTATGCCTTCTCTATATAGTATCTTTATGTAATTATCTAAAAATCCTAACTGTATTCTATAAGTAAGTAGTATGAATAGTTTGAATATCTATAAGCATCTGAAAATTCAAATAATTGTAACATACCATACAATACTATTGTTAATTACTCCTTTCACTGTATTCTCTCAATTAGAAAACGAAGATTTAAAATTCGATCATCTATCTATAAATGATGGCTTATCACAAAGTACTGTGTTTACTATTTGTCAGGATAAATATGGATTTATGTGGTTTGGAACTGAAGATGGAATTAACAGGTACGATGGATATGAATTTAAAATTTTCAAACACTCTCCTTTAAACCCAAGGTCTATTTCGAATAGTTATATATTAAAAATTTACAGAGACAGTAAAGAAAACCTGTGGATAGGAACAGAGCAGGGATTAAATATGTACGACTACCAAAATGAAACTTTTATTCGTTACAAATTCAATGAATCAGGAGAAAGTCAGTTATTCCACAATTCCATCAATTCCATTTATGAATCGAAAAATAAACCGGGAGTTTTATGGATAGGTACCAAACAAGGACTAATCAATCTGGACGTTAAAACCAAACAATTTACACAATACAGTTTACCATTCTCTGAGGCCTTAAATCAAGAATATTATTTTATTACTACAATTTATGAAGCTCCTTCTGAAGAAGGAATCCTTTGGATAGGAAGTCAAGCCGGTTTGATCAAATATGACATTGAGAAAAATGAATTTAAACCCTACCGTAAAAACCAAGATCCACAAAGTTTAAGTAATGATTTTGTAAATGTAATATTAGAAGATTCGCAACAAAATTTATGGATTGGAACTACCAACGGATTAAATATTCTAAACAGAAAAACCGGGAAATTTACAATATTCTATAATGATCCTGATAATGTTCATAGCATTGGCCATAACAATATTGAAACCATTTATGAAGACAGTCGCCAAAATCTTTGGATTGGTACCTGGGGAGGAGGCTTAAATTTATATAATAGACAAACATCCCTGTTTCAAAAATGGTTAAATGAGCCCGGAAACCCTAAAAGTATTAGCAATAATTATATATATAGTATATATGAAGATAAATTAGGAATTCTTTGGATTGGGACACACGTTAGTGGTATCAACAAAGTTAATCTAAATGCAAAAAAAATTATTCACTTATATCATAATCCTTTAAATACAAACAGCCTTATAAATAAATCTGTACGTGCAATTATAATTGATAATACCGGATTAATGTGGATAGGCACAGACAACGGAATATCATGTGTAAATACAAAAACAAATCAATATACCCACTTCCAACACGACCCCAACAACCCAAACTCTTTAAGTGACAATCAGGTACGATCTGTTTATAAAGCAAAAAACGGAATATTTTGGTTTGGAACCAGATCAGGAGGTTTAAATAAATATAACCCTGTTACTAAAAAGTTCAAACATTACAAGCCTGATATTACAAGCCCTGATAATATTAACAACAGTTATGTTCGAACTATTTTGGAAGGTGATAATGGTATTCTATGGATTGGAACTTTCGAAGGAGGCTTGAGCAAATTTGATCCGAAAACAGAGAAATTCAAGAATTATGTTTATGAACCTAATAATCCTAATAGTATCAATGAAAACAGGGTAAATAGAATAATACGCGATAAGAATGGCATGTATTGGGTGGCTACAGGTAACGGGATAGCTATGTTTAACTCGAAAACAGAAAAATTTAAAAGATACCTTGCCGAACCGAAAAACCCTGATGCTTTAAGTCATCTTTTGATTATGTCATTATTCGAAGATCATAAAGGAATGATTTGGATAGCAACCTATGGAGGAGGCTTAAATATGTTAAACCCCGAAACAGAAATTTTTATCAGGTATACGGAAGAAGATGGATTAGCTCATAATGCTACTTATGGGATTGTTGAAGATAAGGATTACAACTTATGGGTTAGTACGAATAATGGTATTTCGATTTTTAATCCCGAAACCAAAGAATTTAAAAACTACAGTACTAAAGATGGCTTACAAGATAATGAGTTTAATGCAGGAGCTTATTATAAAGATAAAAATGAAAATATTTACTTTGGAGGAATTAACGGATTAAATATTTTTGAACCTGATAGCATACAAAAGAGTCTATCTGTACCTCCTATTGTGATTCATGATTTTCAATTATTCAATGAGACTGTAATTGTCATGGACTCAATAAATAAAAAGGGAGTTCTATCCAAATCGATATTAGAAACCGATACAATTGAATTAAGTTATAAAGAAAATATATTCTCATTCAGTTTTGCTGCGCTAGACTATACTTTTCCTAAAGAAAATGAATATAAATATAAGCTGGAGAATTTTGAGTCAAATTGGACTAAAGTAAAAAGCAGGCGCTTTGCAACCTATACATCTTTACCTCCCGGTGAATATTTATTTAGAGTTAAAGGTTCAAATAGTGATGGTGTATGGAATGAAGAAGGAACAGCAATTAAAATAATTGTTAAACCTCCATATTGGAAAACCTGGTGGTTTCGAATTAGCATTATATTCTTCCTTACATTAACAATCTATTTATGGATCAGGTCTAAAATTAAAAATATCGAAACCCAGAAAAGAATATTTGAAGATAAAGTCAAAGAACGAACTGAAGATCTTTACGAAGCGAATACACGGCTCGAAGAAAATCAAACCGACCTGGAGGTTAAACAAGAAGAAATAATTACACAACGTGATTTTGCCCAACAACAAAAAGAACTTATTGAACAACAAAATAAAGAACTTGAGAATCATAGAAACAATCTTGATTTATTAGTTAAAAAAAGAACTTCTGAGCTTGAAAAAGAGAAAGAGAAAGCAGTAAAAAGAACAATTGAATTACAAAAGGCAAAAGAAAAATCAGAAGAGTCAGATCGTTTAAAATCAGCATTCCTTGCAAACATGTCACATGAAATTCGAACTCCAATGAACGCAGTTATTGGTTTCTCAAGTCTGCTAAATGAAAAAGATATTGATGAAAAAGACCGTGAAGAACTCATTATACGCATTGAGCATAATAGTAATACATTAATTCATTTAATTGATGATATAATTGATATAGCTAAAATTGAAGCAGGGCAACTTAATATTTTTAAAAAAGAATGCTATGTAAACAAAACCTTAAATGAACTATTTCAGTCTTATAAAGATAAATTAAAAATACAAAGCGATAAAGACTTAAAGTTAAATCTGAAATTAGGAGTAGAAGATTTAAACTTTTCAATATATACAGATAATATTCGTATACAACAAATATTTATAAACTTATTAAATAATGCCATAAAATTCACAGAAAAAGGATTTATAGAATTTGGTTATAAGCAAAATAATAATTCTGAAAATTCAACAATTGTTTTTTATGTAAAAGACACGGGTATTGGACTATCAAAATCGCAACAAAAATCTATTTTCGACAGGTTTATTAAAGTTGAAGAAGACCAAAAAAAATTGTATAGAGGTGCCGGCCTGGGGCTTTCCATTTGTAAAAATATAGTAAAGCTTTTAGGTGGAAGCATTTGGGTAGAATCGGAATTAAATAAAGGTTCAACTTTTTATTTTAAAATTCCAATTACAGAATCGCATAACTCACAAGCAAGTCAAATAATAGAAGGCCCAAACGAGTCTTTCAACTGGAAAAATAAAACGATACTTGTTGCAGAAGATGAAGATAGTAATTTTGAATTATTAGAGATACTGATAAAAAAAGCAAATGCTAATGTTGTTAGAGCAATAAATGGAAATGAAGTACTTGAAATTTTTAAATCGGAAATAGATATTGACCTCATTTTAATGGATATTAAAATGCCTGAAATGGACGGGCTGGAAGCTACAAAACAAATAAGAAAGATTGATACAGAAATTCCAATAATAGCACAAACTGCCTATGCTATGGCTGGGGACGAAAAAATTAGTTTAGAAACAGGATGTAATAATTACATCTCTAAACCAATTAAAAAATTAGATTTAATGAATATGATTAATAACTACTTGAAATAGCATCCTGAATTACTGTCTTCCGGTGATATAAATTATCCCTTTTTGGTGATGCATATCATCATATATTCCTCAATATACCTTTCGCCATATCGTATCTTTATATAGTTATAATAATCAAATAAATAACATTCACTTTGTGATAAAGTCACAAACCAGTATAAGAGAAACCAAATCTTAACATTGCATTGCTAACATGTATAAAATAAATAAATACAAGTCATTCGTTTTAAAACATATTACTAAGTTTTATACCATTATTTTTTTCTTATATGCTTTAAGCACCTTAGCACAGAAACCAGATCTTCGATTCAATAGAATAACTGTCGAAAACGGCCTATCTCAAATGTCTATTGATGGTATAATTCAGGATAAATATGGTTTT
>DAOVYZ010000228.1 GCA_030635365.1 Bacteroidales bacterium | reverse complement strand
TGAAAAAGAAACTAAATCTCAAGATGGTATTGAAGAATATATCGAAAATTTATTGATCGAAATACAAAAAAATATTTACAATAAAGCTTTAAAATTTAGAACAGAAAATACTTTCATAGTTAATACATTTGATGAATTTAAAGAAATAATCGAAAACAAAGGTGGTTTTGTATTTGCTCACTGGGATGGTACTAAAGAGACCGAACAAAAGATTAAAGAAGAAACTAAGGCTACTATAAGAGTTATTCCTTTAGAAAGGGAACAAGAAATAGGCAAATGCGTTTATTCTGGGAAACCTTCTAAAGGAAGAGTTTTATTTGCTAAAGCATATTAATAGACAAACATATATATAAAATATCATGACTGAATATGAAAAAAAAGAGCAAATATTAACTGCTCTTGAGATGAAATCGCTAGTAAAGCAAAAAGTTTATGATCAAACATTTGAGGTTTTTAATCTTTTAAAAGGAATCTTAAAAGAAATTGTGAAAGAATACAATTCAGACCTTCAGGTAAAAGACCCCAGAATTAATTTTGAATTTAAAGAAAGAGGCGAATTTGAAGCACAACTCAAGGTTGCCGGGGACATTCTTATCTTTAGTATGCATTCAAATATTTTTGAATTTGACCGAGAACATAATGTAAGAAAACTAAATTATATAAAAGATAATTCATTGTATAGTTTTTGTGGCATTATCAATGTTTACAATTTTCTTTCTGACTCTTTCAAATACAACAGACTTGATGATTTAGGATATTTAATAACAAGAGTCTTTATAAACCTGGAGAAACACTTTTTTGTCGAAGGTAAGCGCCAACAGAAATATTTATATAATAATTTTGGTAAATCTATATTAACCAAAGAAATATTAAAAGATATTATTCTAAAAACAATTATTTATGCAATAGATTTCGATTTACTTGTACCACCTTATGATAATATAAAAATCGCTTCAGTAGCCCAACTCAATGAAAGAATGGAATATGCCAAAATGAAAACCGGCAAACGATTAGGGTTTAAATTTAACTCCGATGATGTTTCATAATAGCACAAACTAATTAGTGCCTGTCCATAAAGTCAAGAGTTTGGACTAGAAAGTTTGTTTTCAAGGCTTGCGAAATTATAAAAAGGCTAAGTTTACTGGTGTAAATGGGTGTTTTTATAATGAACGTAACGAAGAAAACAGACTTTATAGACGAACTCTAATTAGATATAAAAGGTCTGAAATTCTTAATTATTTTCAGGCTTTTTTGCAACAATTCTAAAAACTATTCGTCTTTAAGTTGTATTTATGTTGTTTGAAATCGTACACACATTGTTTCATATTCGAACATTTTATCACAATAAGACAAATACAAATTCGTGATAATATTCTGATTAATAACAATATAAAAACAGTGGCACAAAACATGCTATCTTAATAATTAAGTATAATAATTTTAATAAGCCATGGTAGTAGATTTAAAAGCAAATGAATTGGTATTAAAAGCGGGTGACTCAAATTACTTTGCTGACAAAAAGAATGTTGATGGTAAATTAATTTTAACAAATCAACGAGTATACTTCAAGACTAAAGAAAATGACAATTCCGGTTATAATTTAGAAATTTTACCAAGTGATATTAAAGAAATTCTTTATTTCAATACTATGAAATTATTTCCTAATGGACTGAATATCATTCTCAAAGAAGGGAAGCAATTTAAATTTAAAATTAAAAAGAGAAATTCATGGGGAAAAGTATTGAATAGAATCTACTAATACTACCAATTTAAAACCATATATATACTATTTTATTAATAGGATGAGCTTTTACTTTAAGAAGCTCGTCCTATTATTTTTTATAACTAAATCTTTTTAAATTTGAGAACCACTAAAAAATTAGAATAAAATGGAAATATTTTTATCATTTGAGGCATGGGTTGCTTTAGCTACTTTAACTTTTCTGGAAATAGTATTAGGAATTGATAATATTATCTTTATTTCAATAATAACAAATAAATTACCGGAACATCAGCAACCAAAAGCAAGAACCATAGGACTTGTTGCAGCATTATTGTTTCGAATTGCCCTATTAATTTGTATTACCTGGATTATTGGTTTTACCAAACCCTTATTTACAATTTTTTCTTTTGATATTAGTGGCCGAGACTTGATTATTGGATTAGGTGGCATATTCTTGTTAGCTAAAAGTACTTCTGAAATTCATCATAAAATTGAAGGAGAAAATAATATCACCGCACCAAACAAAAAAAGAGGAATGTTAAATATCATTCTTCAAATTGTGATGCTTGACATAATATTTTCATTCGATTCAATATTAACTGCTATTGGAATGACTGATCATCTTATTATAATGATTATAGCGATTATTATAGCTATTGGAATAATGATGATTGCCGCCGGAGCCATTAGCCGCTTTATAAATAAAAATCCAACTCTTCAAATGTTGGCCTTATCCTTTTTAATTCTCATAGGATTTATGTTAATATTAGAATCTATTGATTTCCATGTACCTAAAGGATATATTTACTTTGCTGTTTTCTTCTCCTTATTTGTAGAGGTTTTAAATATCCGGTTTCGTAAAAAAAAATCAAAAATAATATCGAAAGAGTAAAGCTTTAAACAACTTTGTTAGTTAAGCGTTAGTATTACAAATAATTATCTAATTAATGAAAGCAATAGGAATATTCTACGGTTCCTCAACAGGGTATACAAAAAAAATTGCAGAACGCATTAAAGCATATTTGGAACCAGGGTTAATTGAGATTTATGATGTAAAATATGCAAAAAAACAAGATATTGAAAAATATGACAATATTATACTTGGATCTTCTACATGGGGAAAAGGAATATTACAAACTGATTTTGAGAGATTTCTTTATAATGTTTTGAAGTTTTCAGATTTAAGAAATAAGAAAATTGCAATTTTTGGGACAGGAGATTCAATTACTTATCCGGAATCATTTGTAGATGCTATAGGGATTATTTTTGAGGCTCTAAAAGGAAAAGGTGTTAAATTTGTCGGGGAATTCCCCACCAATGGCTACCAATTCAAATCTTCGTTGTCAATATTTGGTGATAAATTCGTAGGATTGCCACTAGATAATGATTCAGAGGAAGAACAAAACAAACTCCGGATCGCTATATGGGCAGACATTTTAAAAACAAATATGAATTAAGTTTCGCTTCTTAAAGACCCAAAAAAATACTCATGTAGTATATTTAAAACCAACAATCAAGACCTTCTATAGACAAATATTTTAGGATTTAATAATTATGAAAATTAACTGTATTATTTTATCTTGCAGCTTTTAAATAAAATCCTAAAATTAAAATATCATGAAGCAAAAAATTCTATTTATCATTTTATCCATTTTTGCAATCTCAAGTATTATGAATTATGGATATTCTCAAAAAACTATGGAAAAAGAAAATAATCTTCAAAGTAAAGTCAATGAATTTGTTGAAGTAGAACTCACATCCGACATAAGTCACTTAAGTGATAATCAAAAGCAAATGCTCACATACTTATTTGATGCAGCTAAATTAATGGAAGATATTTTCTGGAAAGAAGCATATGGGAATAAGGAAGAATTAATCAATAGTATAGAAGAACCTGCGACTAAAGAATTTATAAAGATTAATTTTGGGCCATGGGAAAGGCTGAATAACAATAAACCTTTTATTGAAGGGGCAAATACAAAACCAAAAGGTGCAAATTTTTATCCTAAGGATATTACTAAAGAAGAATTTGAGTTATTAGATGCTGACGATAAAACCAGCTTATATACTATTGTTCGAAGAAAAAATGACGGTACTCTCTATACAATACCATATCATAAAGCATTTGAAGAGGAAACATTGAAAGCAGCAAGTTTATTAAAAAAAGCAGCAACCCTTGCTGAAGATAAAGGTTTCAAGAAATATTTAGAACTTAGAACTGAAGCTTTACTTTCAGATGATTACTATGAAAGCGATGTTGCGTGGATGGAAATGAAAACTAACGATATTGATTTCATTGTTGGCCCTATTGAGAATTATGAAGATGCATTATTTGGATACAAAGCAGCTCATGAATCATTTCTTCTAATAAAAGATCCCGTATGGAGTAAGAGGCTGAATAAATTTGCAGCATTCTTACCCCAATTCCAAAAAGATTTACCGGTACCTCATGAATATAAAAGTGAAACACCGGGCAGTGACTCTGACCTTGGAGCATACGATGCTGTATTTTATGCTGGAGACTGTAATGCCGGAAGTAAAACAATTGCAATAAACCTTCCAAATGATGAAAAAGTAAGATTAGATAAGGGAAGCCGCAAGTTACAATTAAAGAATACTATGAGGGCTAAATTTGATAATATTTTAGTTCCAATTTCAGATTTGTTAATTTATGAAGGACAAAGAAAATATGTAAAATTTGATGCATTTTTTGAAAATACTATGTTCCATGAGGTTGCACATGGTTTAGGAATGGGTAATACAGTTGACGGAAGTCAAACTGTTCGTGAAGCATTAAAAGAATATTATACATCTATTGAAGAAGGAAAAGCAGATATTCTAGGGTTGTACATTGTTACTAAACTATATGAAATGGGTGAATTAACCAGTGGGGAAGTGATGGATAATTTTGTAACATTTATGGCAGGGATATTCCGTTCTGCTCGCTTTGGTGTTGCAAGTTCACATGGTAAAGCAAATATGATGCGTTTTTATTTTTTCCAAGAGAAAGGTGCTTTTACAAAAGATGAAGTTACCGGAACTTATAAAATTGATTTTGATAAAATGAAAGCTGCAATGAATGAATTAACAGAAAAAATTCTTATTATTCAAGGAGATGGAAACTATGAAGAAGCCAAAATATGGGTTGAGGCTGATGGAAAAATAAAAGAAGGGCTTCAGAAAGATCTTGATAAAGTAAATTCAGCCGGTATACCCAGAGACATAAAATTTAAGCAGGGTAAAGAAATGCTTGGATTAGAATAAGGCAATATTTCACGATAAAAAAGGTTCAATAATTATAATTGAACCTTTTTTTCTATATACTAACAAAATTGAATAACCTAAAATTAAAATATCATTTATTTCTTTACTTACTACTTATACCATTTTCTCTTTTAAGTCAAAGTAATACTTCTAAAATTGATACTAGTAAAATATCAAATAAAGATACTCTTTATATAAATAATCAGATAAAATCTGATCAATTCTATGATTCTTTAATTGTTAAAGCATCGAAAAACAAAATAACTCAAACAGCATTAAGTTTATTACTTGTTAACAATCCTGTTTCAGGCAACTATATTGGCATTGAAAATATTGATAATGAAGAATATTACAGGTTATATTCAGGAAAAAAAATAAGAAAAATTGAAATAATAAAACTTGATGTATTCGGGCCAACACTAAAAGATACCTCTGAAGTAATAACTACCTGGTTTGAAAATTTTGGAAATAAAACACATATAAGTACCCGAGACTATATAATTGAAAATAACTTGCTTTTTAGTTCAGGAGATACCATAAATCCAATTTTACTTGTAGATAATGAAAGGATAATTCGTGATTTAGATTATATAAAAGATGCTTCAATACAAATAGTAGAGATATCAGGCTTAAAAGATTATGTGGATGTGCTTATCGTTACCAAAGATGTTTATTCGGCAGGACTTTATGTTGATTTGGTTGATTCTAAAACGGCCACTACGGAAATTTATGAAAATAACCTTGCAGGTATAGGGCATAAACTACATGCTAAATTATACACTGATGCCGATAAAATTCCAACAACAGGATATGAATTTAACTATAAAGTAGAAAACATTGGAGGGTCATTTATTAAATCCGGAATTCAGTATTTAAAAGTATTTGAAACAGAAAAATACGGTATAAACCTTAATAGAAACTTCTTCTCTTATAGTACTAAATGGGCAGGAGGATTATCTTTATATCAAACTTCGACATTAAAAGATATTAAAAAAACAGATACTACATTAACAGATGTAAGGCTCAATTACTCATAACAGGTTATATTGTTTATAATATCAATTATAATGTGGGCATGTATCTGTCAATACCAGAATCGTACACGCCTGGTAT
>DAOVYZ010000126.1 GCA_030635365.1 Bacteroidales bacterium | reverse complement strand
TGCTCCAATAAGTCAAATTTTTATAGTTAACTCCCCGGTACTCAAATACAATTTAGGCATTGGAGGATCGATTTTAAGAGATGAAATTGGGCCAATTGTACAAAACATCATTTATTTTGATATTGCCTATAATATTAAAGTAACAGAAAAAGCCAGATTGTCGATGGGATTAAAAGGTAGCCTCAATATAATACAATCTAACCTGGATAATTTGGGACTTACAGAAACAAATGACCCAATGTTCAATGACCAAGATAAACTATCTGTACTTCCAAATTTTGGTTTTGGCCTGTATTTATATTCTGATCGGTATTATTTTGGAGTTGCAAGCCCAAAGTTATTGGAAAATAATTATGATTTTATTGATATAGCAGATGAAAATGCAGGCACGGAAAGACAACATTATTATGCCATGGGAGGGTACTTATTTGACCTGAATGAAGTATTTAAATTAAAACCTTCATTTATGGTAAAAGTAGTTGATAGTGCACCAATGTCAATAGATTTAACCTCAATGTTAATCATAAAAGAAAACCTATGGTTGGGTGTATCTCATAGGATACAGGAATCTTTCAGTTTTATTATTCAATACCAGTTTACTCAACAATTGAGGTTTGGTTATGCTTTTGATTATACAATATCAAAAATTAGTTCGGTAACCTATGGTTCACACGAACTGATGCTATCTTATGATTTCTATTTCAGTAGAAATCATAATAAAATTAAATCACCAAGATTTTTCTAATTAAAAATAAAAAAGATATGAAAACAAGCTATTATATTATTTTATTGTCAATGCTTTTTTTGTGTATAAATGGGTTTAGTCAGAAACGTCTACAAAAAAGAGCTGATCAATTATTTGATTGTTATAATTATAGCCAGGCTATAGAAGTATATCAGAAAATATTAAACAAGAAAGAAGATAATGCAAAAGCCATGGTAAAGCTTGGTGATTGTTATCGTTTACTGGGTAATACAAAAAAGGCAGAAGAGTATTATTCAAAAGCAATTGAGTCAGGAGAATCAGAACCATTGACCTATTTTAATTATGCCTCAACACTCAAAGGCAATGAAAGATATAAGACTGCAAACGAATGGTTGCTAAAATACAGTGAAGCTGTTACAAATGATTCCCGTATTGACAGGCATAATAAAGAAAAAAGATATGAAAAAAAACTGGTATCAGATGTAGGAAGGTTTGAAATCAGCGAAGTAAGCATTAATTCTAAATATTCTGATTTTTCACCGGCCTATTATAAAAATCTATTAATTTTTACATCCGCACGAGAAATCAATTTGGGGATAAAAAGAAGATATGGATGGACTAATGAACCTTACCTGAATATCTTTGTCAGCAAACTAAACGGAGATACACTTTCAAAACCTGAATTGTTTGATAAAAACAATAATACAAAATTTCATAATGGCCCGGTTTGTTTTACTCCTGATGAAAATACAATGTATGTAACCCGTAATAGTCGTAAACTTTCAAAAGGAAAAGGCAAAAAAAAGGAAAATCATTTAAAAATATATAAATATGAACTCAATGATAAAAACAAATGGAAAAACAAAATGGAATTACCTTTCAATAACGAAAAGTATTCTGTAGGGCATCCAACACTGTCGACTGAGGGAAATATATTATACTTTGTATCTGATATGCCGGGGGGGTATGGTGGAACTGATATCTATAGTTGTATAATAGATGAAGATGGGAATTATAGTACTCCGGTAAATCTTGGATATGAAGTAAATACGGAAGGTAATGAGATGTTTCCATTTATTCATAAAAGCGGGGTTTTGTTTTTTGCTTCTGATGGCCATGTAGGATTAGGAGGGTTGGATGTATTTGCTAAACTTAAAAGTGGTTCTATAGCAAACCTTGGTGCTCCGATTAATAGCCCAAAAGATGACTTTGGACTAATACTGGATGATAAACAGGAATATGGCTATTTTTCTTCTAACAGAAATGAAACTGTCGGGGACGATATTTATAAGTTTTCAATGTTATCCGCATTTAATGTTGAACATAAATTATCAGGAGTAATAACAGATTTGAAAGATGGTTATCCGGTATCTGATGCCATAATAATTCTTCAGGATAAAGAAGGTAATACCCTTGCCGAATATAAAACAGATGAAGATGGCAGTTATTCAATTCCACTTGAGCCGGGTAAAGAATATAAAATAATTACAAAACTAGAAGATTACCTGAATATAGGACATAATTTTTCTACATATGATGCTAAAGCTGTAAAACAGGATTTGGCACTTGAACGTAGCATAGGTTTTACTTTATATGGTATTGTCAACGATACCGAATCGAAAGAGCCATTAGAAGGAGTAAAAATCACGCTGATTGATAACAAAACAGGAAAACAGATATTTGACGGAAAAACCAACAAAAACGGAGAATTCACAAAAAAACTTGAAGATAATCACCTGAATGATGATATCAGTGTTTCTGTTAAAATGAAACGTGAAGGATTTCGTTCTAAAACTGTTGATGTAAATACAAATTTATCAGACTATGGCAATGTAGTAATACATAAGATAGTTGACCTGTCACTTCCAAAAATTGAGGTAGGTACCGATATTGGTAAACTGGCTGCATTAAATCCTATTTATTTTGATTATAATAAATGGCATATACGCAATGATGCAAAAATTGAGTTAGATAAAATCGTAAAAATTATGAATAAAAATCCGGGAATTATTATTGAGCTGGGTTCTCATACAGATTCAAGAGGTAGTGATTCTTTTAATCTTAAGTTATCAGACAAAAGAGCAAAAGCTTCGGCAGAATATATTATTGAACAAGGTATTGATAAAAACAGAATATCAGGAAAAGGACTTGGTGAAACAAAACTTATCAATAAATGTGATAATGGTGTTAATTGCTCTGACGAAGAACATGCGTTGAACAGAAGAACCGAGTTTAAAATTGTAAAGTTTTAAACAATAACTCTCTGTTTTTAAAATAATCTGTTTATAAAGATTCATTAGGATATGTAATTTCAGGAAATACTCTCTATTATAAAAGAGTTAAAACAAGAAGTTTGATTGTTGTCTATTTCGATAAACCTGGCCTGCCGATGAGCAAGACTCAATATAACAACGTGCCAAAATTCAATTAGTCATACTAAGCTTACCGAAGTGTTTCCTTCTATATATTACTTTTTAGACACGCTCTTATTTTCGTTTTCTTATTTATTTTATAAAGAAATCAAGCAGCTTTTCATTTTCGATATAAGCGGTTAGCCTGTCACCTATTTTTACAGCCCCTACTCCTGATGGTGTTCCTGTAAACAAGTAATCTCCAATTTTCATGGTCATGTATTTCGAAACATGTGCTATTAGTTCATCAACAGGGAATATCATTTGGCTGGTATTGGCTTTTTGAACTACTTTGCCGTTTAGTTCCAGCCTGAAATTTATATTGTTTATATCTCCAAGTTTTTCTAATGGTTTAAATTCGCTTATGGGTGCTGCCCCATCAAATGATTTTGCTTTTTCCCACGGCAAACCCTTTTCTTTACATTCTTCCTGTAAATCTCGGGCCGTAAAATCTATTCCTATTCCTATCTCATTGTAATAACGATATGCAAATTTGGGTGCTACATTTTTACCCAGCCTGTTAATTTTTATAACAATCTCAACCTCAAAATGTATATCAGTAGAAAAATCGGGATAAAAAAATGGCTGGTTATTACGAAGTAGTGCAGAGTCGGGCATTAAAAAAAAGATAGGTTCTTCAGGAACAGGGTTGTTTAGTTCCTTTGCATGATTAATATAGTTTCTACCTATTGCTATTATTTTCATTTTAATTAGACATTTAGTACAGAGTAATAAGCCAGCCTGTCGGCAGTCAGGTATCAAGACGTTTTATACTTGATACTAATATCTCAATTCTAAATATTTATGAATTAAATTTTCTAAGCTTAATAGCTGTAAGAACTTTTTTTGTATACAATGGAAAATCGCTGTTTAGTATCCAGCTAAAATATCCCTGGTCTTTTTCTAAAACCGACTCCACTGTCATTCCCTTGTATTTGCCAAAATTAAATACTTCTTCTTCTTTATCATTGTAAACAATACGCCCTGCAAAATCAACATTTTTGTTATGTGAAGAAAACTTGGAAATTTCATCCATATCGTTTTGGATATCTTCATACCTGTCAATTTGTGCTTTAAGTATTTCGTAGGTAGCTATTGTGTCAGCTTCAGCACTATGTGCATTATCCAGGTTTTTCTCGCAATAAAATTTATAGGCAGCACTCAATGTTCGTTGCTCCATTTTATGGAAAATAACCTGTACATCAATTAATCGATGTTTTTTAAGGTCAACATCAAATCCAACACGTAAAAACTCCTCTGCTAATAATGGAATATCAAATTTATTAGAATTATACCCTGCCAAATCACAACCCTCAATATAATTTGCTATATCTCTTGCAACTATATTAAATGTAGGTTCATCTTTAACATCTGCATCGCTAATCCCGTGTATTTCTGTTGCCTTAGGAGGTATTGGCATTTCAGGATTGATCCTCATTGTTTTTATTTCTTCTTCTCCACCAGGAGAAACTTTTAATAAAGAGATTTCAACAATCCGGTCATTTGCAACATCTATCCCTGTTGTTTCAAGGTCAAAAAATACTATTGCTTTTTTTAAATTCAAATCCATTATTATTCTAATTATTTATTCTTATTAAAAAGAAGCTATCCTAAAAGCCTGAAAATTCCCAAGAATTAAAGAAATATTACTTGGTGTAACTTTGGACCTTCCCTGCCTGTCGGCAGACAGGTTTGTGAGGTTTCGTGAAACAATTTTTATATTAAGTTACACAAAGTAAACACAAAGTTTCTCAAAGACTTTTTGGACAACCTCTTTTATGCGTTTATTCTATTTAATTATACGTTGATCATCATTGGCATTAATAACATCAATACATCCTCATCATCATTTTCTTTTTCGGCAGGGAAGAAGATTCCTGCACGCGATGGATCTGACAATTCTGCTAATACATCTGTTGATGCTATATTCGATAATATCTCGATAAGGAATGATGATTTAAATCCAATTTCCATGTTATCGCCTTCGTATTGGCAATTTAAACGTTCATTTGCTGAGATTGAGAAATCAATATCCTGAGCCGATACATTTAATTGGTTCCCTGTTAACTCAAGTTTAATTAAATTACTTGCCTGATTCGAAAATAATGCAACACGTTTTAAGGCATTGTACAGCTCTAAACGATCTATGGTTAGTTTATTTGGGTTATTTGTTGGTATAACTGAATTGTAACTTGGATAGTTTCCTTCGACTAATCGTGATACTAACTTATAGTTCGATAATGTAAAGAATGCATTTTTATCGTCAAACTCAACCATTACATCATTTTCTTCCATAGGAAGAATTGCTTTTAGCAACGAGGCCGGCTTTTTAGGAAATATAAATGACGATTCCTTGTCGGCTTTCACATCTGTCCTCCTATAACGAACCAGCTTATGTGCATCGGAAGCAACGAATATCATATTGTCCTGAGATAATTCAATGTATACTCCATTCATTACCGGGCGAAGTTCATCATCAGCAGTAGCAAACAATGTTTTGCTAATTCCACTTAATAAAATATCTGCCGTAAGTTGAACAGACGTTTTTTGGTCATCTTTAATAACGGGTAGCTGAGGAAAATCTTCACCATTCAACCCAACAACACTATATTTCCCGTTTTCGGTAGTTATTACAACCCCAAATGTTTCGTTATTTATATCAAATGTTAAGGGTTGATCAGGAAACTCTTTTAATGTTTCTGTTAAGATTCTTGCCGGAATAGCAATACTTCCTTCATCAGTAGCATTTTCTAATGCAATTGTTGTTATTAAGGTAGTTTCTAAATCCGAGGCAGTAATTTTCAGTTCATTGTCGGATAACTGAAAAAGGAAATTATCAAGTATAGGTAAAGTATTTTTATTACTAATTACCCTACTAATTGCCTGCAAATGACTTAATAATTCTGTACTGGATATAACAAACTTCATCTGTATCTATTTTATTAATTTAAATGAATTTACTAATCGTTTTTGTCCTGAAAACAATTATCAATAATACGAAAAAAATATCAAGTAGCCAATAAGCTAAAATGAATTTTGTGTTAGCGAAAATAATCAATTTCTTTGAATAAAGGGTCAAATATATAGTATTGAATTAGTATTAAATCTCTATTATTATTTAAGATGGCGTATGCCCTGTTATAATCAAACTCAGCTTTTTCTCCAAACTCGTCTAATTTATCTTCCGGAGGCTTTCTATATATGTCTAATTTATTTTTTGCTCCGTTAATATCCTCAACCGTAATAGTTACAAAAAGCTTCGATTTCATAATAGTATCAACCTCTTTTTGTGATAAGTCACTTCCCAATTCTTCAAAAACAATTCTTTGATAATATGTAAAGTATCTAACAAGATTTTCAACATTAAAATTCTCAACATATGATTCTTTTGCTACATCTTTTAATGCAAATGTTCCATCGTTAAAATTGACTAATTGGAAAGATTTGGATGGATTCTCAGAATATTCAAGCAAAATAGTTTTTATATTTTGAGGCTGGTAATTAAATATAGTTTTATCTCTCCAGAAATTTTCTTCAACAACATACAAGTCAGACACCAGTCCTTGAAATGAAGGTATGCCCACAACAAAAGGTTCAGATGATTTGCACATCATCATATATGTTTTGTTCTTATTCATTCCGGGTTTACTAACATAATACTTTTTAATAGCTCTCCTATTTTTATATATCTCAACCAGAATTCCGTCTGATTTTAAGATGGATGCAACCTGCTCCTTCTCCACTTTCGATACCGGTTTTAAGATATAAACCCTGTTAAGTGCCATCATAAAGTTGTTAATACTCCACTTTGTTGCATTGTATTTGTCATTTACTTTCCACTGGCCGAATTCTTTTTTAAGTAAAAGAGTTTCCTTATCGGATGATATTTTAACTTCTGTTATTTGATCCGTTTCTTCTATCGCAAACGAAGTATTTCGAAGATTTAATGAACCTTTAGAGTTTGAAAAATAATATACTCCTGCAATAATAATTAAAATGATTAGAATGGTAAGTAGCTTTATATTTTTCATATATTATTTTTATTGCAGTTCAGCTAATTCACAAAACGATTTTAAACTTTTATGATGTATATCTCCTCTTCCTAAGGTATGCTATACCTATTCCGAATAGAATGATAAATAAAACAGGGAAAACAGTATTAATCATTTGCCATTTTGCCTTTTCATCCAACACCCTGGCTTTATCAAGAATACGTAGTTTAAACTCGCGTGAACGTAAATTCAGGATACCACTTTCGTCAACTAAATAATGAACCGAATTCATTACAAACTCTTTATTACCATAGGTTTGTTTGGTATACCTGTCATATCCCAATGGTGTAATAAAAATGCCATCTGCCCTTTGTGTTATTTCATTCTTAATAATATCGGCATCTGAAACAACTATCATCTTTGTTTCCCGGCTTTTCTCCTTAAAATCAAATTCCTGCCCCGAAGTAAAAGTATTAATCATCCTGTTTTTAAATACCGAAGGAAATTCTCCTTCCAGAATAATAGCTATTGGCTTATTAGGCTGGTTAAACTCTATAGGGCTAATTTTATTATTTACATCCCTTAGACTTACCAATAATGGAATATTTAACAATTTTGTGTTTACCGATGATGATAGTATTACTCTTTTTTTAACGCTTGCATTATTCCCAACAGTATCAATAACACTTGGAAATTTTGAGAGTATCATATTTAAATCCTTTGTTACAGGATTATTTGCCGGAGCAACCAATAATGGAAAATATAACCATGGTGCCGGGGCAAATTTTGCACGTTCACCAGCCATAGCTGTATTAACCGGAATAAGTGCACATTGCACATCCTGTATCACATTAGGATTAACACGTACTCCGTATTTAAAAAGCTGGTCGGTTAAATTTGCATCGTTCATAAATGCAAATGTTGTTTCCCCTGCTGACAAGCTATCCATACTTACACTAACCGGTTCTATAAACCAAAGAACCTTCCCTCCATTCATAATATATTGGTCGACTATGAATTTGCTTTTTTCAGAATACTGCACTGTGGGCCCTGCAATTATGATAGCATCATAGGGTTCTAATATGTTAATATATTCCTTTATGGTAACCCGGTCAATATCATAATATTCATTTAATGACCCTGTAATATCTCCTGTATAAAATTCATCCAGTTCACCCTGCCCTTCAATAAATGCTATCCTTTTTCTTTGTTTATTAATTATTTTTCCTATGGCATCAATAAATTTATATTCGAGTGCCTGAATGGAGTTATTTAAATTTATTTCAGCTGATGCCCCCTGGTTATTAACCAAAATATTCACAGGAAT
>DAOVYZ010000327.1 GCA_030635365.1 Bacteroidales bacterium | reverse complement strand
TGTTTTTGATAAAAAATGGAAAGCAATATTTTATACTGTGGTAAGTTTTATTGGATTTTATTTTATTTTAAAGTTAACTAAAACCTATATTTTTGGTGTTAGTTCAATACAATTTGAGAGTCAGTTAAATAAATTATTACTTATTAATCCTTATAATGAGTCAGAAGGAATAGAAACATTTTCAGGATTTTTGAAAAGGTTTTTAGAAAATTCAAAACTATATTTATCAAAACATTTATTTAATTTCGTAGGATTAAAATCGGATGTAAAAAAAACTTCTCTGTTTTTAACTATTATTGTTTACATATTATTTTTTATTTCAGGATTCTTTTCTATTAAAAGGAACAAATATTTGTTTTTTACCGGAATGTATTTATTATTTATTTGTGGGGCTACTTTTTTTGCATTACAAACAAAATGGGATCAGGATCGTTTGTTTATAACTTACTTACCTTTAATATTGATATTTGTTTTTTCAGGATTTTATTACCTGGGCAAAATTAAAAAACTTAGAGTAGTTCAAGGATTACTTCCTGTTTTTTTAATAATAGTATTTTTTACAAATTTAAAGGTGGTTACAAAAAAGGTAAAAACTAATGATGAATATCTAATGCAGACTCTTGCTGGCAATAAATTTTATGGTATGACTCCAGATTGGATTAATTATATTAAAATGAGCCAGTTGGCAGCTAAGAAAGTTCCAGAAGATGCAATGATAGCTTGCCGTAAGCCAAGTATTTCTTTTATTTATGCTAAGAGAAAATTTTATGGAATTTACAGAATTAATACTCAGGATCCAGATGAACTTTTACAAAGATTAAAAGATAATAATGTTAAAT
Organism: Bacteroidales bacterium; assembly: GCA_030635365.1. Lineage (GTDB taxonomy): Bacteria > Bacteroidota > Bacteroidia > Bacteroidales > UBA12077 > UBA12077. The sequence continues at coordinate 3,804 of DAOVYZ010000327.1, read as the reverse complement.
ATATAATTATGGGTAGTTTAAGAAAATACCCAAAGCAAAAAACTAATTATACTATTAATACTGTACAACGTTATCTATACTATATGCAACAAAAGTATCCAAATAAAATAAAGCATGTTCAGACTATTGGTAACGATGAACAAGCACATCTATTTGAAATAATCTATGAATAAATGAGGAAGTATAAATTTAGGTATAATTTAGATCATCCGTTACGAAGTGTTGAGCATAAGAGAATAATTGAAAATAAAAGGTCTCTAAAAAGATTATATATAAACTGGTATAATATTTTTAAGCAGCATGCAAACGATAAAGGTACTTATTTAGAATTAGGTTCAGGAGGAGGTTTTATTAAGGAAATAATTCCAGGTACTATTACTTCAGACTTAAATGAAATACCAGATATCGATTATCACTTTTCGGCATCCAACATGCCATTTAATGACAATTCTTTAGACGGTATATTTATGATTGATTCTTTTCATCATTTCGCCAATGTTAAGACTTTTTTTTGTGAGTCAGAAAGAGTACTTAAGGAAAATGGAAAAATTGTAATGATAGAGCCTTGGTTTACCAAATGGTCAGGATTTATTTATAGAAAATTTCATCATGAACTTTTTGATCCTAATAGAGATTGGAATTTTCCCGAAAAAGGTCCTCTGAGTGGATCAAATATGGCTTTACCTTATATAGTTTTTGAACGCGATAAAGATATTTTTACAAAGCAATTTAAAGGGATAAAGTTGAGTTCAATTGACTTTCATACACCTTTTACTTATTTGTTAACCGGAGGATTTTCACGATCATCTTTTTTACCTAATATCATGTTTCCATTAATTCATATTATCGAAAAGGTAAAATGGCTAAAAAATAATTGTGCTATGTTTGCCACAATTATAATGGAAAAAAAATATGATGCTTAAAATACAGTAGAATATGAAAGAATATTTTGATGAAATAGCTATTGATAGAGTAAAATATAGAAAAAGAAGATCATATTATTGGAAATCAATTACAAAATATATTAATTATTTTCTGACAGAAGATAAATCAGTTCTGGAGATTGGTTGCGGTACAGGAGAATTAATTGGCAAAATTAAGGGAAAGGAGAGGGTAGGTATTGATTTTAGTGAGTCTATGATTAAAAAGGCTAAGAAGCAATTCTCTGGTATCGAGTTCAAATGCATGGAAGCAGAAAATTTGGAATTTGAAAAGAAGTTTGATGTTATTATTTTATCAAATGTAATAGGATATTTAAATGATGTTCAGAAAGTATTTGATGAATTATATAAGTTATCTCATTCTGGCACGAAGATTATTATTACCTACTATAACTTTTTATGGGAGCCAATTATAAAATTAGCTGAGTTTTTTAGGATAAAGAAGAAAACTCCGCGCCAAAACTGGTTGTCAAACTACGATATTGAAAATTTGTTAAACCTTTCAGGATTTGAGGTGTTCAGACGAAATAAGCGAATGCTGATACCTATTAATATCCCAATCATATCTTTTTTATTTAATAGGTTTATAGGGGTTTTACCATTCTTTAATGTATTTACTTTAAATCAATTTGTTTTTGCTCGTAAAACACCTGATCAGCTAATTAAGAAAAAAGAATACTCAACTACGATAGTTATCCCTGCTCGAAATGAAAGTGGAAATATTGAAGATGCTATTAAACGTCTTCCTGAATTTGGTAAGCATGTTGAGATTATATATGTAGAAGGTAACTCTACTGATGATACATGGGAAACAATTCAGAAAATTCAGGAAAAATATAAACATACTCATGATATAAAAATTGCACAGCAAGAAGGGAAAGGTAAGGGTGATGCAGTGCGTAAAGGTTATTCTATGGCTACAGGAGATATCTTAATGATATTAGACGCTGACTTAACAGTTCCACCAGAAGATATACCTAAGTTTTATGAAGCAATATCTTCTGGAAAAGGAGAGTTTATTAATGGCTCACGTTTGGTGTATCCTATGGAAAAGGAAGCTATGAGGCTTTTAAACACGATGGGAAATAAGTTTTTTAGTTTGTTGTTTAGCTGGCTACTTGAGCAACCCATAAAAGATACTCTTTGCGGTACCAAGGTAATGTTTAGGGAAGATTATTTAAGATTACAGGCTAATAGAAAATTTTTTGGAGAGTTTGACCCTTTTGGAGATTATGACTTGCTTTTTGGAGCTTATAAATTGAATCTTAAAATTATTGATTTACCTATTCGTTATCGCGAAAGAACCTATGGGGATACTAATATTTCTCGTTTTCGCCATGGATTCTTATTGCTAAGAATGTGTTGGTATGCAGCGGGCAAAATAAAATTTTGGTAGTGTTAAAATTAATAAGATATTCAACTATCAAAACTCTAATACAAACTCAGTCCCTTATGTAATTCTGACTTAACTTGAATGGAGCCCTTATGCAAACGCATTATTTGCCTTGATAGGCTTAAGCCTATTCCGGAACCTTCTTTTTTTGTTGTATAAAACGGAATAAATATCTTGTCAATTTCTTCAGGCTCAATGCCCTTACCATTGTCAGATATAATTATTCTAAGTTTATTTAATTTCCCCATGATTAAACTGATTTTTATTTCAGGCTTCTCTTCTTCCTTTACAGCATCAATACCATTAGTTCTTTTCGAAATACTTACAATATTTAGTAATCCCGCAAGCTTCACACTTAGGTTTACGTGCAATACAAATATATCGGCCATGGAGTATTAACCAATGGTGTGCTATGGGAATTAAATCTTCAGGAATATATTTAACAAGCTGTTTTTCTGTTTCCAGTGGAGTTTTAGCATTAGTTGTCAGCCCTATGCGTTTTGATACACGAAAGACATGAGTATCTACAGCCAAAGCCGGCTTATTGAATACTACAGAGGCTATTACATTGGCAGTTTTTCGGCCAACACCGGGAAGTTTTTGAAGTTCATTTATATCTCCTGGAACAACTTCATTAAAATCCTTAACTAACATTTTCGACATTCCAACCAAATGTTTTGCTTTATTATTAGGGTATGAGCAACTTTTTATATATTCAAAAATTTCTTCAACAGGTGCTTGAGCCATTTCGTAAGCAGACGGGAATCTTTCTAAAAGAGCGGGAGTAATTATATTGACCCTTTTATCGGTACATTGAGCACTTAAAATAACTGCAACAAGCAATTCAAAAGGAGTGCCGTAATCCAACTCTGTTTCCGCAATGGGGCGTTCTTTTTGAAAAAAATCTATAATATATTCAAATCTTTCTTTTTTGGTCATTATAAAATAAATTATTGAGAATTATGCTTCAAAATATATAAAGATAGGAGAAATACTTCAAAACTATTTTATAGGTATTGAGATAAAAAATATACTTCCTTTGTTTGGCTCAGAACCAAACCATACCTTACCATTGAGAATTTTTACAAATTCATTTACCAGTGATAATCCTAATCCTGTTCCGGTACCTTCCTGATTTAAAACTTCGTCCGATCTTCTAAAAGGAGAAAATATAATATCCATATTTTTTTGAGAAATCCCAATACCTGCATCTTTCACAAATAATTTTATCTGTGAATTTTCCTGATTATACCCAAGAGTGATTGAACCTTTTTCAGTGTAAAGCAATGCATTTTTAACTAACTCTTTTATTATTTTCTTTAATATTCCTTTATCAGTAAATACTTCAATTTTATCTTTATTAGTAATTATTATTTTTATGTCTTTTTTATTTGCATAAATAGCATCTTCTTTTATTTTTTTTATACTACTTGTAAGAGCATAGGATTACTCAAAGTTCGACTTATTTAT